>JAYUCW010000043.1:0-2135 GCA_043740125.1 Minisyncoccota bacterium | reverse complement strand
CGCGCTTGCGCGCGCTTCTCTAGAAGTTCTTTCACAATAGATGGGATCTCCACTATTTTTTGTGTCACCCCATCTAGTCCAAGTCCGAGCATATCACTGATAGTGATGAGCGTGACGTATCTATCAATCTCAGTAATACTTTCATCTTTCATTAGTTTCCAAATCGTGGCGATTACTTCTGGGGTTGCCAGATCATCTTGGAGAGCACTATGTGCAGTGTGGATATATGACGCGAGGACATGCCCACCTTCTTGTTTGTGGTGAAGTACATAATCAGCGAGTCTATGGTAGGCAACAGATGCTGCGTCGAGCGCTTCATACGAGAAGTTTAGTTCTTTTCTATAATGTGCCGTGAGTAAGAAGTAGCGATAGGCGAGTGGATTATAATTCTCATTTCGTAACTTAGAAAGTGTTAGAAATTCTCCATTTGATTTTGACATTTTGCCAGTAGTATCTAAGAGATGATTATTATGCATCCAATAGTTCACATACGGCATCCCAGTAGCACATTCACTTTGTGCTATCTCGTTGGTGTGATGCACAGGGATATGCTCGATACCACCCGTGTGAACATCAAAGTGCACGCCAAGATATTTCATCGACATTGCAGAACACTCGATATGCCACCCTGGGAATCCTGTTCCCCACTTGCTTTCCCATTCCATTTGACGCTGTTTATTTTTTGGGGAGAATTTCCATAAAGCAAAGTCTGTAATATTTCTTTTCTCAAAATTTTCTTCGACACGTGCACCACTTTTAAGTCCGCCTATATCAAGATGAGCAAAATCTGGGTATGCTTTGAATTTAGAAGTATCAAAATAAATACCATCGTTAATTTTGTACGTGTAGCCTTTCATTTCGAGGGCTTCGATAAGTGCGATTTGTTCTTTGATGTTATCTGTTGCACGAGGAAAAGTATATGCATCAAGTGGTATGCCGAGCATTTCGAGATCTTCGAAGTACGCATCCGTATAAAGTTTTGCGATTTCCCAGACACTTTTGCCTTCACGCTTAGCGCCTTTTTCCATCTTGTCTTCACCTGTATCTTGATCATCAACATTATGCCCAACGTCTGTGATATTGATAATATGAGTTACTTCATAACCAAGAGAGACAAACATTCTTCGTAAAGTATCTGCGAATACTGCAGCGCGCATGTTACCAAGATGTTGATAATGATACACTGTTGGGCCACAAGAATAGATTCCAACATACCCTTCTTTTTGTGGGACAAACATTTCTAATTGCTTGGATTTTGTATTATAAAGTTTGATCTGTGTTTCCATGTTTGATACTAGTTTTTGTAAGTATTCCCTTTATTCTAACATAGATGACGTGTATACTAATTTTTATATGTCTACGATATTAAATTACTACAAACAACACAGTTCCTCTTCACCAAAACATTTTACAAAAAGCTTCGCAAGTAAGAGTATTATTATTGGTTCATCTATTTTTATTATTTTTGTCATTGGCTTTTTGCTTGGAAGTGCAATGAATAACAGCGTTAAAGCAGAAACTGTCCTTGGAGACGTAGTTTTGGACACACCATTGTTTACTTCTGTAAAAGAAAATATCGATACTAAATTCGTCTTTTGGAAATCCTCTTCGACGCTTCCAACAGCGAAAGAACGTGAATATGGAATGATACGAGGGTATGTAGAAAGTTATAAGGATCCATATACAGTATTCTTCCCTCCTGTAGAAGCAAAGAACTTTGCAGAAACTGTCAAAGGATCATTCGGTGGAGTTGGTATGACTGTAGGGATGAAGGATGGTCACATTGTAGTAATTGCACCACTTAAAGATTCTCCTTCTATGAAAGCTGGTATCAAGGCAGGGGATATTATTACTGCGGTTGATGGTAAAAACATGCTTGGTAAAAACTCAGAAGAAGCAGTATCACTTATTCGTGGAGAGCTAGACACTCCGGTTACTATTACTGTGCTCCATATTGATGCAAAAGCAACGACAGATATAAAAATTATCCGAAAAGAAATCAAGATACCAACACTTGATATTGAGAAAAAAGACGGTGTTTTTATTATAAAACTTTACAATTTTTCTTCTGAGTCACCAGATCTTTTTAGAAACGCACTGGATGAATTTATTAAAGGAAAGTACTCACGTCTTGT
>JAYUCW010000042.1:0-2157 GCA_043740125.1 Minisyncoccota bacterium | reverse complement strand
TGAAGAGAAGATGAAACAACTACTTGGATATGAGTGGATTAAGGAGCAAATCAGAAGAGGTTAGTTGGGGATGGTATTAGTACTCTTTAAGTCTGTGATTATGGATATATGGAAAAGTAATTATGTTGCTTTTAATGAAGAGAATGACAAACTACGTCAAGAAATTAAAGAAACAGAAAAAAGAGTTGAAAGTATCTTTGATTGTTATGAGCGTGGTATCTATACAGATGCAGAATTCCTTGAGAGAAAGAACAGATTAAATAGAGAGATAACAGAAAAAGAATCTCGTATCCATGAGAACAGAGTGGAAGAATTTGATATGGATGAAGCACTAGAGTACTGCTTTAATTTCATCAGAAATGCCTCTACTATTTGGAAGCAGATCAAGAAAGAACCAGAGCTTGTAAACAGTTTCCAAAAATTGATCTTTAAGGAAAAAATACCATTTGAATCTGATAGATTTGGAAACTCAGAGTTAGCTACTATTTATAAGCTAGAAAAGAAATGTGGTGAAGATAAATCTTCGTTGGTGACCTCACGGAGAATCGAACTCCGATTACAGGCATGAGAAGCCTGTGTCCTAACCGTTAGACGATGAGGCCGTTTAATTGTATTGTTTTTTGTAAGAAACGTTTACTTTGAATTCTATTTTATAGCACGGACACAGGAAACCTGCTTTGGTCTCCCGACATGATTTACTAATCACCTCCCGGCATGATCTATTGATCACCTAACCGTTAGACGAATCAGCAGATTCGTGGCTTGGCCCGATGAGGCCGTATTTATATATTTACGTCGAAATTTGCTAATTTCGACGTGATTTTTACGCTTAAAAATCACGTATTGACATACTATCATGATTTTTGTCCTTTTGCAATAAAACTATATTTTTCAAGCTTTTAAAAAGATAAATACTTGACAATGATGCATATTTTGTTGTGTAATGCTTGACTTTAGGTCTCAATCATGCTATAATTACATTACACAATAACAAAGTGAAAAGTCAATAAATTACCGATCAGGTATTTTATTTTTCACTCAAAATTCCAGTAACGACCCGTTGGTGAAGCGTAATCACCACAATCATGACAAAAAAAATCTATAAGGTTACCCAGATGCTTGCGTTTGTGCCGTTCATGGCCATCCCAAGTGTCTCAGTAGTCTCACATATCGGTTCACTTGAAACTAAACCTGTAATAAAGGAAGTCGTTTCAGTTGAAGATACTCGCAAGGAACATGCAGAAAGTATTAATAAGTTTTTCAAAAAACGGGGGATGCCTCTTCATGGAACAGGGATGACATTCGTCCTTGTTGCTGAAAAGTATGGACTTGACTGGAGACTTTTACCAGCTATCGGAGTTCGTGAGAGTTCTGGTGGATTACATGCATGTGGATACAATGCCTTCGGATGGGGATCATGTAAGCTTGGTCATAATTATAATAGTTATGAAGAAGCAATCGAATCTATCGGTAAGAACCTAGGTGGTGCTAATAAACCAACTGCCAGGTATTATGCAGGAAAATCTACTGAAGAGAAGTTGTATTATTACAATGGATCAGTAGAACCTCCATATATTGGTGAAGTACTCGCTATTATGGATATGATTAATGAGAATGAGTAACACACATCTGATGGAAACAAAAAAGTGATGCTTGAGCATCACTTTTTTCGTATCCTAATAAAAAAAGTACCGGCTACTCTTTTTTCTTGTCCAATTTATCAAGTCCAAGTTGCTTAACTCCAAAATAGACAACAGCTGCGATAACACAGAAGTTAATAAAAGTATTGATAAGGGCACCGTACTTAATCGTTGCTCCCAAGAGTTGGAATGAGGCTTCAGAGATTCCTTGTGCTTGGCTAAGTAGGATTCCAAGAAGTGGGTTAATGATGTTATCGATAAGTGATTTTACAAGATCACTCACCGCTCCTCCTAAAATAAAACCTACCGCAAGACCTATCGCACCTTGTTCTCTAATAAAATCTAAAAATCCTTTCATAAGAATAGTATTATAATTAATTTAGTAATAATTGCTTTTTAAGTCTAGCATGTAAAAGTTTTATGTGCTATATAGCTCCCAATAGGACCCAACATTGTAAACTACCCATACACCAAATAACTAAAACGGTGTTCAAACGTATGAATAGTAAAAAGTGTG
>JAYUCW010000041.1:0-12946 GCA_043740125.1 Minisyncoccota bacterium | reverse complement strand
TTATGTTTTCTATCTTCGTTTAGTTTTCTAAGCTCATCGAGCACCAGAACCTAAACGACTTGGCGGGCCCACGAGGAATCGAACCTCGACCAACGGATTTGGAGGCCGTTGTTCTACCACTAAACTATAGGCCCATGTCACACGATTCTATCATAAAAGAAGCCACACACGAAGATTTTATAAATTGGTTACAATGTCATTCATTTGACCGTTATAGACATTCAATATCCACAAAAAAAATAGTACCTAACTTTTTAATAACTAAACCTGCCTCTAGTAAATCAAAAAGTAGCATACCTTGTAAAGCTTTTCGCCAAATGAAAAGCTTGCTACTTTACTAAATATATAGTAAAATATTATATTGTTCTTTAAACAAAGTGTAGCTACAAGTTCTTTTTCGCCTATACGCAGAAAAGAACTTGTAGCTATACTGTAAGGCATCAACATAGGGTTGAAGTCTTTAACATCATAGTATTACTAAGGAAATCATCATGAAGAAACTGATTTTGACGATAGCCACAATGGTCATCACAATGTGCGGCGCAGCTCACGCTTCACTTATGACTCTTGGTGCGCCCTATTGGCCACCATCTGGAAGTTCTGGCTTAGCAGGTGTCCAGTTCAACGTCGTAACTGGCATAGTCCCCGGTGTTGGACAAAATCCACCAGCAAATGCGTTTGTAGCTCTCGGAGCACATCCGTACAAGAACGGAGCGACAATGCCAAATGATGGCATCAGTACCTTCTATGGCAACTTAGGGACGTACCCTGGGGAACCTAATCGTGCCAACTGGTCCTTTGACTGGGCCTACAGCGTCGGCACATGCAGCACATGTAGCGTTCTCTTGGAATTTGATAACGACCGAAGTGCCGCAAAAAATTGGGTCAGCTTTGGCGAAACTCCAGCTGCGCCTGGGTCATGGGCCTCGGACTCCTGGAACCTTCAGATGGCCTTTCTACAAGCATTGATGGGGCCATTTAATGCGAACGTGCCTGGTAGCTACGGGTTTCGGGAAACAATCTTTGACAACATGGGCGGACATCGGCAAGTTGCTTCTACATCAATCACGGTTAATATACCAGAGCCAGCAACAATCTTGTTGTTACTGGCCGGTTTTGCGGGTATGATCTTTTTTACAAAGAAAAACTCGTCTCGAACTCAACTCGGCAGCATGATGTCGGCCGCCTAGGCGTGTAGCATTTGCATTTACTTATCAAAGAAGTGCAAACAAACTCCTACTTTTAATCACAATAATGTGACCAAAAAGTAGGAGTTTTTATTTTCATATATACAACAAAAATCCACCGTTCGGTGGATTTTTGTAAATAGTATAAAATCTAGAAAATTGTTTTAGATACGAGGAACCTAGAAATTTTTAGAAGAAGATGTAGTAGACCTCCTACATTGACTGATAAAAATTTTGTAGTGGCTAAGTAGGTGAAGCAATTTTGTAGATTTTACTACTTCTTTGTTTCCTTAAAAGTAATATGCTTTCGGAGTTTTTTAGAGTACTTCTTAAGCTCAATTTTACGAGTAACAAGCTTCTTATTCTTTGAAGTCCAGTAGACTTCGCCTGTTTCTTTATTTTTTAACTGGATGAGATTAACTTGTGCTTTTGCCATAATTATATAAGTATAGCATATAAGACAGGATTTTCAACCTCCTCACTACGATCACTACGACAAGTTGAAATGTCTAAATTTACAGGAGAACAACTTCATAATTATCTGAATACCATTTTTCCATCTTGACCAATAGTGATAAACAAGCTTTGAACTTGTGCAACACTATTTTGTACAAAATTTATCTTAAGATACATTCCTTCTCCAGGTGCTTTTTTAAGCTCAATTGCCGTAGTAAAATGAGTTGGGTCATAGTATTTTTGAAAGGATTTTTTTTCATCATTTTGGTTCTTGAAGTTTAAAATAGTGAAGATATCTTTATCAGAAATTATTTCTACCCCCATTGATCTAGCATATTCCACTACTCCAGGTTCAAAATATTGATTCACAGGCCTTTGACCAGGACCCTTAAGCACAAGGACAGGATCACCACCATTAGGGTTCTGTTTAAGAACAAAAGGAGCTCCGGGTGTATTAGCATTAATAGCTCCAATAGCCAATGCTCCAAAAACTTTTTCTGCACTCTTGCTAAAATCTCCTGCATGCGTATCATCAGTTGCCATTGCCCCACTTAAACCAACTACTCCAGCCATCATAATAGCTTTCACTTTATTATGTAAAGTTCTTTTCACTGAATCATCTGGCCGCATCACACCTTTTCTTAGGTGAAGTTTCGGTTCTTGGGAAGGGGTTGCTACTTGTTCAAGTGTCTGTGATGGTACAGGCTGTATCATTTTATTAACTGCTGTAATATCTAATGTTGGAGACTTTTGTATATCTTGTTCTGGATGTAAGATATGAGGTATCTCGCTAGCTTTTTGATTAACGTAAAGTGGTTGTTCCATGTCAAAAGTATACTACAGAATTTTGGAAGCAACGTATGATTCTAGGTCAATTATCGGGATACGCACTTGTTCCATTGTATCGCGGTCTCGCACTGTCACTGCGTTATCAGTGAGTGTGTCGAAATCAACCGTCACACAATATGGCGTCCCTATCTCATCCTGGCGACGGTATCGTTTGCCGATTGATTGTGTGTCATCATAACTTACTCGAGCAATCTTTTTTAAATCTTGAGATATTTTGAGAGAAAGGCTTGTTAAATCTTCTTTTTTGGAAAGTGGTAATACTGCCACCTGTACTGGGGCAATTCGTGGATTAAATCTAAGCACGGTACGAGTATCTCCTTCACCAAGTACTTCTTCGTCATACACACTTGTGAGAATCGCCAAGATAGTTCTATTAAGCCCAAACGTCGGTTCTAACACATGGGGAATGAACTTTTCACCAGTCTGGTCATCAACATACGCTTGTGATACTCCACTATGAATCTCATGATTTTTAAGGTCAAAATCAGTCCTATATGCTAGGCCATATAATTCCTTTTGTCCAAATGGAAAATCAAATTCAATATCAATTGTACGCTTAGAATAATGAGCAAGGTCTACTCCTTCTTTTTCTATTTCATGAGAGAGTTCTTTTTTTATCCCAACATACTCCATCCAAGCATACATCTCTACTCGCCACATTTCAAATAATTCTTCCCAGTCTCCTTTTCGTGGATCAAAAAAATATTCAAATTCCATTAAATCAAATTCACGAGTTCGGAATATAAAATCACGTGCAGCTATCTCATTTCTAAAAGCTTTTCCAATCTGTGCGATTCCAAATGGGAGTTTTGGATGGATACTATCCACAACATTTTTATAATTCGTGAACATTCCTTGTGCAAGTTCTCCTCGAAGATATGCTGTTGTACTGCTCTCGCTTGATGCTCCCATTTTCACTGGAAAGAGCAAGTTGAAATTCTTTGCTTCACTGAAAGAATTCCCATCTTTACTCTTGATGCCTTTTTCTACAATGAGTGCTGTCATCTCTTCCGGGGTAAATCCGGCAGACGAAATACCAGCATCCTCAAGAACATGATCAGTGCGATATGTTTTTTTGGTAACACTGTCCTCAATAAGCGGGTCATGGAATCCTGCCAAATGTCCACTTGCTGCCCAAACCTTCTCACTACTTATCTGCGCTGCATCTAATCCATACATGTCATTTCTTTGTGTCACAAAAAAATCAAACCAAGCGTTTTCAAGGGCACGCTTAAGAAGAACACCATATGGACCATAATCAAAAGTTCCCGCAAGACCGCCATAGATCTCACCACCTTGGAAAATAAATCCTCGACGCTTACAGAGAGAAACGATTGCTTCCATACGAGAAGTAGAATGGGGAGTTGTCATATTTTAGGATTATAACATAAGTAAAGACTGCAGACATCGGACAAACAGACCCTCAGACTAAAATGCAATCCTAGATACAATGAGAGTGCCTACGGCACTCTCATTGTATCTAGTCTGATGTCTGACGGTTTGATGTCTGTAGTCTAGTATCTAATACACAAACATCCCTTCGAATACTTTGTTAAAAAACTGCAAAATTCCTCCAACAGAAAGAATGATAAATAATCCAATAGTTCCGTAGAGAAGATGACTTTTCCCGAGGTTCTTTTTTTGTGGGTCATTGAAGTCAATGATAAATTTAAATATCCCGTACAAAAAATAAATAATCGCACAACCAACCGCCAATTGGTATAACGGGCTAAAAATTTCCACAATAACATTTTGTAGTACTTGTTCTCCAGTCATAAGGGTTGGCTATATAAATAAATAATTAACATCTTTACTGTACTTGAGCATTTCCATGCTACTACTCACCGGGTAACTTAAATCCTGGCATTGATCCTCCGACCTGAACACCTAACATGTTAGCGATAAAACCAACGATTCCCCAAATAGCAACCATAACAAAGAGTGCAATGATAGACCAGAGCATTCCTGATTTTAATTTTGCTTGTTCAGTAGGGTTGTCACTTGCTTTCCAAATGAAGAGCACAAGGAACCAAAAGAATGCAAGCACAGCGAGACCTATCGTAAAAGGTACAAGCTTGTTAAGAATAGTCTGAGCAAAAGCAATTAACGAAAGTATAGGAGTAAAGCTCGTCGAAAAGGTAGAAGGAGCAGTAGAAGTCTGACCAAGTTGTGCATATACAGAAAAAAAACTACCAGCTAAAGGAAAAATTGCTAGTAGTTTTTTTTTCATATGAAATGGGTAGGATCTCTCAGAATAAACCGAGGAGAAACTGTCTTTACTATGATGGCATTGGGATCGTTGGTGTAGGAATTCCACCTCCAACTCCGACACCAAGCATGTTAGCAAGAAGTCCAATAACTCCCCATATAGCAACCATAAGGAAAATCGCAACAAGAGAGTATGTAATTCCTTGAACAGCATTCTTTTTTGTTTCACCACCTTCTTTATCAATGATCACTTTAATAAGGAACCAGAAGAATGCAACTACAGCAACTCCAATTGCAAAAGGAACGAGGCGGTTTAATATTGTCTGAGCAAGAGCTAGAAGACTAAGAAGACCGGTACCATTGGCTGTTGTGTCAGATACTTGTGTACCGGCTGTAACTTGTGCCATTGCAAAGGTTAAGTTGGCGGCGATAATAGATACAAAGGTTAATGCTTTTTTCATATATTTAGTTATGTGTATCTTTAGTATAGCTTGCTATCTTTTCTTTGCAAGGCATACTGTGGATAAAGTAGGGAAAGGGTAGGTACAGCTTAAAAAATCGATATATATATATAAGTTATAAAATTTTTTTATAGATTTTTATAAAACGTCCATGACAAAACGTCATAACAAATAGAAAAAGAGGTACTTCCTTCCGCAACACTGCGAAAAGACGAAGTGTGCGAAGAGGAAGACCTCTTCTAAGTTAGTTTACATCAAACCTGATGTTTATAAGTGCTATTTTTTAGTAGCCCTTAAAAAAAGAACCAATGCTATTATTCCTAAAATGGGGCCGGTATTCATTTTCATTACCTGAAAAATATTTCCAATCTGATCAGCAAGAATACCGATCAATCCTGAAAATACAACAATTAGGATAATGATTAGGATGCCTACTGGGCCGATTTTGCTACCTTCACTTTTGCTACCTCCACCACTTTTTGGTGCAGCAGCTGGCGAGTTGACTGGATCCATGATTAATCTCCTTTACATGTTGAAGTTTGTTTGACCTTTTGAATAAATCCAAGCCCATCTGACGTGGCTTTCGGTACTCTTGGATTCCTCCAAAAGAAGGTCCAGGGGGTACGGGGAAGGGTCTTCAGACCAGGATTCTGTCCAAGCGGTTTTGCCACCTGCATAAATCTTGAATGTGCCTGTTTTGTTAAGAGGCACCTGCTTAAAAGCGATTGTTGCTGATGGTTGATCTTCTCCTTGACCATTAAAAGTAAAGTTCATTCCTTTTGAAAGAATATGTTGACCATCACTTCCAATAGAAATTGGACTATTTTTGTCTTGAAATAAAGATGAGAAGGGAGACTGATTTCCAGTCTCACCTTGAACAATCTTCATTTGTTTAGTCCTTTGTTTTGCTAATTGAACGTCAAGCTCTTTACCTTGATTGACAAGATAAATGGCTTCATTTGCTGCACGACGTTGTGGAGTATCGTGAGTTACCCACCACACTCCACCAATAGCTGATATAAAAGCTAAAAGTAAGTAAGACACTCGCAACCACCATGGTTGCGTAGCAGGAACGAGAACTGTTGCCATATGCATCCTATTCAAATTTAAAACTACAAAAACCTATTATATGCCAAAATGGTCACACAAAAGGAACCCACTATCTAATATACAGTATTATTATACTATTGTCAACATTTTATAATTTATATAAATATTACTTCTACAGCTAAAATACTAGTATGCAGCACCATTCGGATCAGTAGTTGGAGGCTGACATGTAAAATTTATGCAAACATTCCCTCCAGAACAAGCATTATCGTCTATGCAGTCTCCTCCTGTATTTATATTTGTAGCTCCACCTGCCCCAGGAGTAATACTATTTCTTGAAGTACAAGCTAGTGTATAATCTGATTGATTATAGTACTTTGTAATACCATCTGGACAAGTATAGACTGTTTGCTGTTGATTCACTCCTCCACTCCCGGCAGTTCCACCTCCTCCCGCACTTCCTTCAAAAATAACATTTGGAATTGTAATACTCGTACTATCAAGGCCTGGTACTATCTTCTGGAAGAACTTGATAATTCCATACACTGAGAACATAACAAAAAGAGCTAGGAGTGCCCACATCATGAATTCTTTTCCTGCATTAATTGCCTCTATTTTTCCACCTCGTATCCCCCAGACGTATTGAACAATACCGTAAAAGAATGCAACCACAGAAGCAGACATAAAGAGGGTGCCAAGTGCTTTAACAATAGTGTTATTAAAAGTGGTAATAATACCTGCAAAAGTAGTCAGTCCTTGTTGAGCGCTCGCTGCTGTTACTTGTGCAGAAAGAAGTGCTGGGAGAAGAAAAAAGAGAGTAAGAAGAGATGTAAGAGCAATTGATTTTTTCATAACTATGTATTTATAATAAGTGTAGCAGAGAATACCTAAACAACAAGAATGCTATTAGTAACGGAATTAGTAACACTTCCCATCAGTACCTATACGTCCATTTTTCCCCGTGACTGCTGAAACACATGCTTTTCCAACTTGGCTCGTTTCTGATGTGCCCAAGATCTTAAGCACACTACTCCTTAATGCAAGTAAGAACCCTTGCAGCACGAGAATGACAATCGTGGAAACCAATGCCCCTACAAGCCACTTTTTTGCTTTTATGAGAGCATCCGGCGCTCCTTGTGCCAGAACAAAAGCAAATCCAGTCCACACCCAAAGAACAATAAGTGCTGGATAGATGAAGAACTTCATGGCGAGTCGAAGTGCATTTAGAATAAAATCATAGAGATTATCCGCGATGAGAAAATTAGGCAGCTGTTCGGCGTAGAGCGGTGTAATTAATCCGCCTTGAGAAAATAGCTTAAGGATTTTAAGAATTTCTGGCTTGACTCCAAAGATAGAAAAAACTGTGTAGAGCCCTCCTCCAATCAAGAAAACTATGATAATGAAACCGAAGATTGCATTCCCTGCTTTTTTGAGCGCATCTTTGTACGCGCCTGCGTTACCTTGTTGAAGAGCAAACCATGCCACCACAAAACGATACGCAACAAATATAAAAAGAAGAGGAAGTCCTATACTAAGAACAAGTGAGAGTAGTCCTTTAACGAGAGGTCCAATATCACCCACCTTACATGCTGTGGTTGTAGAAGCTCCCTGCCCACACACATCTGCAAGAGAGCTTCCTTGCGCTAAAGCTCCTTCATATGACCCGAAGAATATTCCACATAGAAAAAGAAATGCAAAAAAATGCGCGACTTTTTTCTTCGTAGTTATTTTTTGTAAAAACTTTAGCATACTCTTAATATTTTTTTGCATACAAATCACGCATACGCCCAATAAAGATGGTAACTGCATCGTTAACCCCATAGCGGTAATTGATAATATCTGAAATCATGGTCGCTATGTAAGCACTTGATTGTTTGGCATACAAGTCATACCAACCATGTGCTACAAGCATACTTCTCGCGATAACAGGATCCAGTGTCGGAGTGGTAGCGTAGAGACGAAGTGGTGGCACACCACTTGTGATAGTTGAAAGAGATGAGGCGATACTCATACTTGCAAACTTCTGTTCTACAAGAATAGATGCTATTGGATTCTTGGTGGTTTTTAAGGTTGCGATAGCATACATACGCATCCCTGTTGTGAAAGTATTGTAGCCTCTTGTCTGAGGGAAATAGGTCATTTGGAAATCACCTCGTGGGTTACGTGCTCGAAGCGTCTGATACTCTCCAGAATACCCGATGTACATTGCTAATTTTTCTCCAACAAAAGCATCCGACGGATCCCCTGTTTCTGATTGAGGCCAGGTGTAGGCATTTTGTCCTGGGTCACCGAATTGTGTAAAAAAACGACTCACCGAAACAAGAGGAAGAACCTCCCCACCTTCTTTAAGAGTTTCGTTGGCTTGAACACTGAATAAAGCATTTTTATCTTGGTCAATTATCTGCACAACTGGTGTCTGACCAAGCTGAGACACCATGGTCATTAAAATATCTTTAGCGTATGGGACACTCGGAGTTCCGAGAGCTATAGCAGACTCAACGAACTTTCCACCCTGACGCAGTGTGAGCGCTTGTGCGAGTGAAACAACTTCATCCCAATACGTTGGAGGATTGATAACACCATGTTTTGAAAAGAGTGTGCGATTATAAAAAAGTACCATTGGTTCAACAGATACTGGAAGTGCGAGGATACCTTGTGAACCTATTAAAACAGAAGCCCCATCGATAAATTCATCTTTAAAACTTTTCTCCGATGTTGGGAAAGGATAAATTCTCTCTGCTTGTGAAAGAATAATCTGATGTGGCACGATGATCATGTCAGGCCCTTGACCACTTGCAATAGCTTCTAAAAGACGCTGCTCAAAATCTACTTCTGGTATATAACGATACCTGACAGCATATGTTTTTGCTTGAGGATTAAAGGTTTGGGTCAAAGAATTCATCGGTATCTCAGGAAGAGTTCCCCAGAGAATCACATCTCCTCGTGCAGGAGTTTTTATACCTGGCATAGGGATTTTCCCAGAAAATAGTAAGACAGCAAGTAGTGTGGCAAAGACTCCGACTCCGAGTAAAACTTTTGGTAACATGATAACAGTATATAGTGACTAGTGATTAGTGGCTAGTGGAGACGGAGCAAGACAACAGATTGACAGACCACTTCGCTAACAGATATCAGACAAGATACATACAAATACAAAGTCTGTTATCAGTTAGTCTGTGCTCTGCTGTCTTTCCCTTCTACATTGCTACTGCTAAAAATGCATAATGATAATCCCCAGCAGGTAATCTCTTTAGAATTCTAAACCCATGCTTTTGTACGAGGTTAATCGCTTGTTCTTCTTGGACGACATGAGATGTGTGCGGCCCAAGACCGCCGTGAGAGTCACTCCATTCTACGACAAGTAATTGTCCTTCTGGCTTAATGAGTCGTGCAATATTAATAATTGCCTTGTCTATCTTATCGAATTGAAATAAGACATTGGAAAGAACAACAGCGTCCAGACTATACGCATCTATTGGGATTTCTTTTTCAACATCTGCCCAAATCATCTCCACGTTCACAATTCCCCTTTTATCTAAGGTTCCTGCGAGGGTATGAAGCGCCTCACGATGTACATCAACTGCGTACACTTGTCCTGTCACACCGACATCATGTGCAAGAGCTATCGTATAGACTCCAGTACCACAGCCAATATCAGCAACACGATCAGAAGGCTTACAAAATAGTTCACGAACAAGATGTTCTGGGGTGAGGAATGACATGAGGGTAGTATACAACTTTTAGCTTGTAGACTATAGACTGTCGCAGTGGATACAAAAATAGCATCTAAAAAGTCCCCGAGGCCTTGCCTCGGAGACTTACTTTATAGCCACATTCATTTAGACTGTACTTACTTATAGTATACTCATAAAGCTATTCTTACTTCAAAAATCTCCTTCTACTCCTTGTGAAAAAAGAAAACATAACAATCTTTTATGATGGACAATGTGTCATGTGTTCATCAATTGTAGATACAATTAAAGCTCAAAAAAGAGGAACTCTTTTTTCTGTACAAGATATGCATGAAGGTAATCTGCCCGAAAATGTCACATTACATGACATTGATAAAGAAATATATGTCACAGACTCCGAAGGTACTATCTACAAAAATGCAGATGCAGTTCTAAAAATAGCTGACGAATATTTTAGTACTCTCTATTTTACAAAACTAGGACGAGTACCGCTTATCAAACAAATTCTTACATTTGGGTATACCATAGTTGCAAAAAATAGACATTTTTTTACTGGAGATATGAGCACACTCTTCTTAATGAAAATCACTGTTGTCCTTGGCTCTATTCTTGGTTTTCTGATGTCTTCTAAACTATGGTTATCAGAAAGACTTTATCCTTTACTCCCGGTATACTCACATCCTCCTACGACATCTTCACCTTTTGACTATCTTATCTATTGTTCATTGTTAGTTTTTTTAGTAAGTATTCTCATCTCTCCAAGACCACAAAAAATAATCTGGTCCTTCATTGGTACAGTTTTCCTTGTAATCACTCTTGATCAGTCGAGAATGCAACCCTGGGTTATCCAATATCTTTTTATTCTTGGTACTCTTTCGCTCTTTTCTTGGAGGAAAAATGACATTGATGGCACTACTAATAGTATAACTACACTACAGATTATTATAGCAAGTACCTATTTTTTCTCTGGACTACAAAAAATAAACATGACATTTATCACGGGTGTTATGCCATGGATGTTACAACCAGTAACTTCACTCATCCCTCAAATGACACTATATGCGCCACTTCTTGGATTATGCGCTCCCTTTGTTCAAATATTTTTTGCAATTGGACTTTTGACACAAAAATACAGGCGAATCTCTCTTATTCTTGCAGTGAGTATGCACGTTTTTATACTCATACTACTTGGACCATTTGGTTATAACTGGAATAGTATTATTTGGCCATGGACAATAGCAATGGCTTTATTTGATATTATTTTATTTAAAAATACAAACGAAATTAATTTCAAAAAACTTTTTTTTGAAATTAATAACAAGGTTCAAAAAATCATTCTGTTATTTTTTATAATACTACCATTTCTTAGTTTTTTTAACGTATGGGATTCTTATCTTTCTTCAGCGCTCTATTCAGGTAATACAACGGAGGGAATTATCTCTATCAGCGAGACATCAAAAAATCTACTTCCCAAAAAAATACAAACCTATCTCTTTCCTACCTTGAACCAAAAAGTATATAGTCTTGATCCTACTGAGTGGTCGATCGATGAACTAAATGTACCTCCTTATCCCGAAGAAAGAATCTATAAAAATCTGCTAAAAACTATCTGTGTATGGACGAATAATTCAAGCAGTACCTACCTCCACATCAAAGAACGTCGACTATTTAACTCTACACCTGAAAAAATATACGGATGTACTTATTTATTGCCTAGTAAGCTCTGATGTTGTACTCTAGAGGTCTTGCTTCCGCAGGCTCATTGTATATACTTATGTCAATAATCTATTTTATTTATACCGACAACTCTTCTTTATAGAAACGAAGCATGTCGCTCGCTTCTGTGCCAAGAACACTACTTTCGACAGATTGAGATATTAATGTTAGTAATCGCAACTTTTCTACAGCAGGAAGATCAGACTTCATGACAGCTTTTGCGTCAATTAAAACACTTTCCCTGCTTGAATATGCTCCTTCCAAAAGCCTACCAGAAGAACTTTTTCTCATAACCTCAACTTTTTTCACCAAATCATCGCTAGACACATTAAGATCAGGTAGTGTATCTACAAAGTTTTTCCTAAAGGAACCAACTTCTTCTTTTTTAAGTTGATCTATGATACTTCGATACTCCGCATTCAGTGGATCCTCTTTACTATAAAAAGCTTTTTCTAGTGTCCGTCGTTTTTCCCGTAGCGAATCCATTTGTTTTCTAACACGAGAGGCTTCATACGAAGGTGTGATGGTTTGACCATCTATAACTTTTGGGTCAGCATCATAGTTAATTGCATCTAAAGCTTCTTGCAATGATTGAAACTCTTCATAGGACTTAGTGTACTCACTATTTGCTGAATGAAATTCATCGTCTATTGCTTTTTGCTCCTCTTTAACCTTAGTTAGCCTGGTTCTCATTGCTAGAGAACTTGCTTCGACTACATTTTCAACCGACAAAGCCTCAGGAGCAATTTCTGTTACCAGAGGCACAGATGACACTACAGCAAATCTATTATCTAATTCCTTAAGGCTGCAGGGTCACCACCCTCTACAATTTCTGCAACGGTTGGTGGTTTTGAAGCTTTGGCTTCTTGTTGTTCCACGCCTTGTGCTTCGAGGTCAGACTTTTCTGCTTGAAGTTCTGTTACAAGAGCATCATTGAATGTCATATGAGCCTCTTCTATCTGATCTTCGATTGCTTTAACTTTATCTGCTAATGTTGGTTCTGCTGGAGCAGATGGGGCACTTGTCATTTGATTCATATCCACAAAGTATATATATATCGATTCGCAAGCAAGTTTTTAAAATTGGATTTCTATATAGATCGACCTATTCACTCATAACACTCTCAAAAAGATTACCATTGTGAACCACATGACTTATAGCGTGTTTATATTCTTCTTGAAAAATCTTTAAACCTCTTGATTTTCTTTCTTTATACTTACATTCAAAAGCAGACAAAGTCCCTCCTTTCTCTTCAAGATAGTCAACCTCAATATCATTGTATGTTCTCCAAAAATATCTATTTGCTTGCACCTCGTGATTATTCTGA
>JAYUCW010000040.1:0-2172 GCA_043740125.1 Minisyncoccota bacterium | reverse complement strand
AGTAGTAGGTGGTACCTTCTGTTAGATTTCGTATGTTCGCTTTACTGTTGGCATAGTTTGCATACTTAGATGCTGTAACCCATGGAGTTCCTGAAGCAATGTGTACAGGACTTGTTATGTCATAATAGATACGTCCAGTAGCTATATCACTAGCATTCCATGTTATAAGAACTTCATTTTTTGTAGGAATAGCAACGACATTTTCTACAGTAATATTTGAACCGTACTGTTCTCTAGTCATTAGTTGACTAATCCAAGCGCCAACAGAGAAAGCTTTTTCTAGATTTTTGTTTTCACGTACGTGAGTGCTTGAGGTACTACTTTCAGCTGTTACTTGAAAGAGATAATAAGAAAAGATCATGCACACCATTGCAACTTTTTTAACACGATATGTTGTAGTTGTTTTTTTCATACTTCTTTTAAGTAAGGTATATACCTATCATGACGGTTATCCAGGCAATTTCTTACGAATGCTTACATTCGCCTTAGGAAGGATTATTATGTACATGGTATACAGCAAAAACAACCAAGATGTAGAGATAAACATCTAGCAAGAGGTATACAAAGTCTAGGTAATCTTTTTAAGAGTTAATATGTAAGCTTGTAGCCAACAATGATACCTACTATTCCGCCAAGACCAGAAAGGAGGATTGCTGACAACGACATCATAGAATCTCCCCACAGCATAGGAATAAATCCTCCAATAGTAGACCCTATAAAAAGACCGAGATAGATGACTGATTTTTGACTCATAGTTTTAGTTATTGTAGTGTATCACGTGAACTGTTCCACTAGTATTTTATGTATAGCTGAGTTATGAGTTTATACATTCGAAAAGTTTTTTAGGTGGACTAGTTTAGTGTAAAGTTCTTGTAAACCTATACTACACAAGCACTTTTCTTACAATTACTTTTTAGCATATACGTTATAATGAGGCATTGTACTAATTCCCCGCAGCACGGCCTCAATCAGAACGCTCCTCATTTTGTTTCTTCTTCAAAAAGCCTTCGGGCTTCTTTTTGTTTTCGACACAGGAGGAGTGCTTCAAGTACGGGGATAACTGCTACAACAATTAAAAAACAAGGAGAAGGTTATATTTGGACTTATGTTCGCAATGGTGCTCACACGTATCTTAATCCCAATGTTTTTCTATCGCTATCCAGGTAAAACATACGAAAATATGAAAAATAAAGATTCTAAAAGTAAAGATACCCTCTATTTTCTTGCAAAAATAAAATAACTTATAAAGTATTTACTTATTTTTATACTCCCTAATGATGATATACTTTACATTACCTTGATACTAAAAAATCTACAGAAAAATATACTTTTTATTTCGGCTATTTTTGGTACGCTTATTATTAGCTACCAATACTTTCATGTAATTCAAAAAAAATATCTCAACGTAACGTCCTTTACTGCATGTGTTGATGCGGGTTTTAAAGTAATACCAACATATCCAGAAAAATGTAGCATGCCTGGAAAAATATTTGTAAACCAAAATCAAAAAAAAATTGAAGTGCCTCCTCATTCTCAAAATATTGAAAAACTAGTTGATTACAAAAATCAAACGTACTTACTTAATGGCCAGCAAGTACATTTTATTAATGGTCACACTGTAACACCCCCTGACCAACTCTTACACCAAGCAACCACCTCTTTTACAATCCTTGATCAACCTTTTTTGTATGATATTAATGGAGATACTCTAGAAGATACTCTGTTCTTAATATATGCTCGAGAAGACTCAACTGGAAAAAACTCATATTACGTAGGTTCTTTAGTAAGTCTCAACCAAGGATTTTATGGAACAAATCTTTTATATATTGATACCTCTATACTAAGTTCACTATTTGTTTACAAAAATGATCATGTCATACTCGAGTATACACAACAAGGAAATAAAACTATACAAAAGCAAAAGTACTTTGTATTTGAAAATAAT
Organism: Minisyncoccota bacterium; assembly: GCA_043740125.1. GTDB lineage: Bacteria > Patescibacteriota > Minisyncoccia > Phycocordibacterales > UBA5272 > UBA11704. The sequence goes on along the minus strand of JAYUCW010000040.1, from coordinate 227 downwards.
ATACTTAAAGAAATTATTCATAAATAAACTTTCTCACAATGACAAAAACAATTTGTAGAAAAATAAGTGCACTATATGGTAGTCTTTTTATTTTTACAGGAATAGTATGGCTACTTCTACCGCGCATCTTAAGTGTTCTTATAGGAAGTTTATTTATTTCATTTGGAATTATTGGACTTGTTTTACCTTTTATTAACGGCACATTATTTTTAATTATTGGATTAATT
>JAYUCW010000039.1:0-33171 GCA_043740125.1 Minisyncoccota bacterium | reverse complement strand
CACTCATTAACGAAAAAGGAAATGGGCTCGTTCTTTCTTCACTTCATACACATGATCGTATGAGCACCTTTGCAAAGCCACTTGAAAACTACGAAAGCACCTATGAACTTACAGAAGAGGAACTTGCAGTCATTAATGATTCTCGCGCAGCACACCAGAACAGACTGTAGAGAAGAGTATACTCCATAAAAAAAGCATAAAGAGCGACCCCGAAGGTTTGCTCTTTGTGCTGTATTTGCATCGACGCCTGCTGGCTTATGATGTCTTCGCAGCCGAGCTGTCTTGAGCTACAGTCTACAGTCTAAGGTCTGAAGTCTCCCATGGTCTGTTAATTATTGACATTCTGTGCTATAATTGCCTTTATCATTATGTCAAAAAAGCTTCTATCAGAAGGAATTGTATCTCGTCAGCCAATCATCGCAGTGCTAGGGCATGTTGACCATGGAAAATCATCGCTACTTGACTACATCCGAAAATCAAATGTCGTCGAAGGAGAAGCGGGAGGAATCACCCAACGAATTTCTGCATATGAAGTTGAGCACAAACAGGCGGACGGGAAAATAAAACCAATTACCTTCTTAGATACTCCAGGACACGCTGCATTCCAAGGCATGCGTGAACGTGGTGTTGAAATTGCAGATATCGCAGTCCTTATCGTCTCAGCAGAAGACGGTGTAAAACCTCAAACACTTGAAGCGTGGAAAACAATCGAGGCTCATAAACTTCCCTATGTTGTCGCTATTAATAAAATAGACAAGCCAGGTGCGGATATCCAAAAAACAAAAAATTCTCTTGTTGAAAATGCAATTTATATCGAAGGGTACGGAGGAGAGGTTCCTTGTGTAGAAATTTCAGCAAAAACAGGTGCAGGGATCGACCTTCTTCTTGAGACCTTACTTCTTCTTGTTGATATGAATGAACTCACTGCCACACTTGATACTGAAGCAACAGGTCATGTTCTAGAAAGTTTTGTCGATGCAAAGCGCGGTATATCTGCGACTCTTATTATTAAAGATGGTACATTAAGTGCAAGTGGTTCGATTCTAGCTGGCACTGCACTCTCCCCTATTCGTATTATTGAAAACTTTGCCGGTAAGGCAATCAAAAATCCTCACGCAGGTCAACCAATTATGGTGACTGGATTTGATGAGATTCCAGCATCTGGCGCGATTTTTATTTCTTCATCAGATAAAAAAGAAATGGAAAAACTTGCACAAGAAACTAGACAAGCTAAAATAAAAATAGTTATGGACCCTCGTATTTATCGTAACGCAAAGGTAGTTATCCCGATTGTTATCAAAGCTGACTCTCTCGGAACATTAGATGCAGTGAAGCGCGAAATTAAAAAACGTGAAACTGATGATATCAAAATAAAGATTATCGCAGAAGGAATAGGGAATATTTCAGAAGGTGATATCATGCTTGCTTCTTCTGATGAAAAGACGGTGATCATCGGCTTTACAGTGAAGATGGAAGCAAAGGCACGAGATCAAGCTGATCGTTTCAAAATCACTCCACAGATTTTTGACATTATCTATAAACTCTCAGAGTGGTTCGACACCATCGTCGAAGCTCGTCTTCCTTTTGAAGAAAAAGAAACCATACTCGGAACACTCAAAATTCTCCGTACATTTAGTTCCCAAAAAGAAAAGCATGTGATCGGAGGAAGAGTTGAAACGGGGAAAATTGACAACGGAGCTCTTGTGCGTGTTATTCGTCGTGGTGTTGAACTAGGCCGCGGAAGAATTGTCGAACTTCAATCACAGAAGATAAAGACTAATACAGTCATGGAAGGTACAGAGTGTGGTCTCATGGTTGAAAGTAAAGTCGAGATGGTGCCAGGAGACCTCGTCGAAGCAATCACTGTCGAGAAACTCCGTATTTAATAGACTGTAGACTTTAGCCAGTAGACTGTAGCAAAATACAGACCAACTTCAGAGCCCACTAACCACTAGTCACTAATAACTAACCACTGCCCACATGGACGCCAACATCCCAAAATCACAACGTCAGCTCCAAGTCGAGCAACAAGTTCTTGGTATCACCCAGGACTTCTTTCAGCGCGAAAGTTCAGGTGCTTCTATGATCACAGTTACTCGCACCGAAGTATCTCGTGACATGAAGCATGGAACTATTTTTATTACCGTCCTCCCAGAAAATAAAGAAGATGCGGCGATCAACTTCGCGAAGCGTATGCGAAGTGAACTTCGTCACTTCGTCATGAAAAGACTTCCGGTAAAAGTGATCCCATTTTTTGAAGTTGAAATCGACTTCGGAGAAAAAAACCGCCTCCATGTTGAAGACCTTCTTCGCAAAGAAAAGAAAGCTAACGAAGACTACCAAGCTAAAATCACACGACCTACCGAGCAAGTAGAAAGTGAAGTAAGTGATAATTAAAAGAAAGGCCGCGCGTTACGCGGCCTTTCTTCTTTAAATTCACCAAAAACCTATATAAATATGCTATTCTACGACCTGAATCGTCACTCTAACTGCAAACCCTGAAATATCTTTTTAGGAGTTTTAAAACCCAATCTTTTTCTCGGTCTATTATTTATTTTCTTAACTACGTGTTTCAGTTCTTCTTCTGTGATGAGATTAAAATCATATTTCTTTGGGAAATATTGTCGTAGCAACCCATTGGTATTTTCATTAGTTCCTCGTTCCCAAGAATGATATGGATAAGCAAAATATACTATCATCTTAGTTTTCTCTTCTAGTGATTCCCAATCTGAGAACTCAGTACCGTTATCAAAGGTGATAGTTTTTCTTTTACTCTTGTCTATTTTTTTAATGCTCTAATGCTTAACAAGGAAAGAAGCTCTGCATTCATTTTAGGTAAAAGAAAAGCAATCAAGTAGCCAGACCTTCTGTCTACGTAAGTAACTATTCTTACTCGTTTATCTTTACCTAAAACAGTGTCTCCTTCGAAGACTCCTAGTCTCCCTCTCCTGTTCACTATGTCAGACCTCTCATCAATTCTTCGTTTCTTTTTAAGCTCTCTTTCGACCTCTCGTTTCTTAGTTCCATATCTTCTACGATACTTTCCTTTCTGTGATCGCAGATATGTCTTAAGGTGAGGAGCTCTTGCTTCTATATATCGATATATACTACTAGCGGAGAATTGTTTACCTTTACCCTTAAGAACCCCTTCTATTTGTTCGGGTGATAGATGTTCTTTCAATAACTTGGTTGTAGTTGTTAGCAGTGATCCTTTTATTACTCTCGTGCAATCCATTGCGTCTATTCTGGTGTATCTCTTCTTTCTCTTAACATCTCTAACATCGTAAACATCTCTACCTCCATTGTTCCGTACGTGTCTACTCACAGACCCAACATTTTTATTAATAGTTCTTGCTATTTCTGAATATGAAAAGTTAGCTTTAATCATCTTAGCTATACATCCATAATCCTCATTACCTATTTGTTTGTATGCCATATCAACAAATGTACCCTAAATTACCTTTGCAGTTAGAGTGCAAACTTCTTTGCGGTTAGAGTGAGGATTCAGGCGAGAATGATTGACAAAATCTGTATTTAATGTATAATATTATATAGATTTTACGGTCCTTAAAAATAGCGTAACTTCTGTTCTTACTACATCACAACCGCCCTCATCGGCACCAACTGGAGAGTTAAAAATGGGAAAGACAATTCGTAAATCACCGAAGAACACTATTGAGAATAGTCAAGTCGCAGAAGCACTTGCTTCCGCGATGAGCGTTCCAACTAAACCAAAACAACCTGAGCAGAATCTGCAGAAGGACCTTACCGACTTCTTCAACGGTGTCGACCGCCAGTACAGCATGTTTGGCATCGACGCAAAGATACAGATGTATCACCCAAAACAGGAAGGTAAAAAACCTTACCTAATGGTTTTCGTGCAAGACTTTGTACGAAACCACGCTATCGGAGAAGAGCTGAACGCTCTCCTGGGTAACCGGTCAGAGTCTGCCATCGTAAGTCTGGAAGACCTACGCAAGCACCCCGACGTTGTTGAATGGTGGGCTCCGAATGAGACCGCCTACAACGCGAAGGCTGCACTTGCATATTTCTTTCACGGACAGAAGGAGTTCATCCACGCCGCCAAGTTTTGGTGGAGCGAACAGGGGAAGAAGCAGGCAGAAGCTGAGGAAAATGCTCGCAAAGAGAGGTCAAAGAGTAAGATTGAAACCTTGCGAATTGACGCCATCAAACGCCAGCTGCGGATAGACTTCCAACCACTGAATTCAGAAAATGCATTGAAATTTACTCGGTACACACCGGGCATGAAAATTGCAATTTTTGATGAAGGTGGCAATGCGCTGTACGTCTCGACCGACGTGCAAAAGATCTATGTTGAAAACATCGACCCGGAGCATCCATTGGCAAAGCTTGAAGTGGTGGGAGTTTTCATCAACCGTGCAGCACTGAAGAGTAAGGATGAAGATCCTGCTCACTATGCTGATATGGAAGATGGGAATGTGGCAAAAAAAGCCTACCTCCTTCGCGAGTATCTGCGCAATCATCCACTGATTGCCGAGGCATTAAAGCCTAAGACAGTTGATGCGATAGAGACCCCAGATGGTCAACCCGATAAAAGTGAAGGTGTCAATTTGGGAAAACCACTGGTTTGCGAAGAATCTGCAAATTCGTAAACCAGGTAAAAAGCAACCTTGGATTTCTCAAAAAAAATCCACTGGTTGACTGCAGACCTTGCCATTAATTTGGTCTCAAGCACCTACAATGTTAATTCGTTGGAGGGGCTTTTATTATATTAAGACTTAGTTTTACTACTATTGTCTCTTTCTCAAAAGAATCTGAATCCACTTTTTATCTTCTGTTGTTGCAGTGCTCACAAGCCCGTAATGCTGATATTTTTTTACAATAGCCACTAACTCTTCTTGTGTGTAATATTTAAAGTATCTTTCTCCATCTAGCTTTTTTGTTTCTATTTCTTCACCAACACCCAACTTAAATGTTAAACAAAAAATACCTCCAACTTTTAAAAGTGTGTTCATTTGAGTGAGAGACTTTTCAAAAACTTCCTGTGGCACATGGAGGTACACAGCTTTTGCAAGAATACCATCAAAAGAATTTTTCCATTCTTCCTTTGGTGTATCACGAAGATCATATGGGTCTGTAGTGAATCCATCCGCCTCAAGAGACTGTAGAGCCTGCGGGATAACATCAGTACATGTCACAACAAATCCCTTATCTCGTAGATATCGCGCATCTCTTCCTTCTGCTGAACCAAGCTCAAATATTTTTCCATCAGGCGTGAGCGCACTTACAAAAACATTCATCCATACAACAAACTCACCCGAGACAACATTCGGTGTCTTTTCTTTATACAGCTCAAAATTATCTCGATATGTTTTTATAGTTATATCTTGTGGGGTCATATTTAATTTTATAGTATCATGTCAGTTGAAGTTAAAAGAATGAATAAATTAAGACGTGAAAATTACTTGACAGAATACATAAAGTATAATATATTAAATGAGTGTAGTCTGATCTTTCAACTTACTGCCTAGGAGGGCAACATGCTCAAAAAAATCTTCACTCGTGTCTTTTTCCTGATCTCCTTGTTGCTCGTTGCTTCGACAGCGTCAGCAACGAGCGCTGCTGTTGTGATAATGGCAAGCAATAACAACAACGCTGGCGGACAGCAAGCATTGCCTCAACCGACTCAAGCGGACCTGATGTTTGTGATCGATGATAAATACATCAAGTATCGTGTTGATGGCTATATGCTTGTTTGTCACAACGGTAAGCAAGGTAACTTCTTCGATACGTGCGATAACTCCTCTCCTACCCGAACACTTGAGGAATTCTGGAAAACCTACTTTCCTCAAGCCCCAACCATGAAGATGGTCGGAATGAGTTACTCTGTCTATATAGGCAAGTACATGTTTTGGCTCAAACGCTGAACATTGCCCAGCCCCACCCAAAAGCTCCGCTTCCGTGGGGCTTTTTGTTTTCATAATTTATATAAAAAAGAAAAGATATTGCTACGAAATTCCTAGCGTCTCCCGACGTGATTTACTAATCAACAGGTCACTTTCTTCCCGGGCACAACTAAAAAATGGATGTCTTTCGACATCTCATTTTTTATGTTGTGCACCCTAATAGACAATGTTAGAACTGAATTGATGAAAAGTGAGGTGATTCCTTACATACCGAATCTGCGAGCTTGGGTAGAAAAAGCGTGATTTACCCCACAGTCTGTGACACTATATAATATACTACTAAATAAAAATTAACTAAAATCTTGATAGGTTTTAGAAACTTGTGGACCAGTACTATTCTGATATTTACCATTATATAGATTAATCTCACCCTTTGGCACCCAAAAAGAAACTTGTCCTAATTTCATTCCGGGATAAATTTTTACAGGCAAGGTAGCATACAACTGGAAAGTTATTTCTCCATAGTAACCAATGTCAACAAGGTCTGCTGTGACATGCACAAATAATCCGAGTCTTGCCACTCCTGACTTAGCATGTATCATCGGAACATAAAAATTACTTCCAATTTTCTCTTTAGAAGAACCAAGAAAGAAAGAATTTTTTGGCAAAATCATACCCTCTTTAGGTATAACCAATTCTCGATATTTATTTTCTTTTTTAGGGTCTAAGACATCCTCGATATATTGAATAAGAACATTACCAAGACATAAATCGTACGAATTAGTTGTACAATGATTTATATCAAAAGGCTCAATCTTTATCTTACCCAAACCTACCTCTGATTTAATTTCATTTCCTGTTAAAATCATAATTTTACTATATAAAAATAATTGATTCTTGGACATTATTTTTATTTCCATAAAAACCATCGTAGTCATTATGCTCTCCTTTATTCTCCCAAAAAGAAACCTGCCCGATTACCATCCAAGGATAAACCCTTATAGAATGTGAAGCAACTAATTCAAGCGTCCAATTATGGCATGAAGTTGTATGTCCGAGATCCGCTGAAACCTGGAGAAAAAGCCCAAGCCGCCCCATCGAACTTCTACCGATAAGAGACATTGCATATACGCTACTACCTATCTCTTCGCTGGTAGTACTTAAATACATTTTATTTGGCTCAAGAACATACCCTTCTTTGGGAATCCTTACTTCTTCAAAAAGTGACTTAACTCCATCAAATTGTGAGAAAACTTTAAGTGTCTCCCCAAGTCTATAATTGTAACTATTAGGATTAATCTGATCAAGAAAAAAAGGGGTAATAGAAATATTCCCGCTAGAAACTTCTCGTGTAATTTCTTTGCCTGTTAAAATCATTACTTTTAAAATAATTCCACATACCTATTTGGGTACACACTTTTTCTATACCTCAATACCAGTACTGTGTAGTTTTGATATCCTCTAAGAACATTAGTCATTCTTCTTATCTCTAGTAGTCTTGCGTACATAACTTGCTTTACTTCATTATCCACTATTCCGTGGAAATCTGCAGCTCTAGCTACTGTTGCTGTACAGTAAACACTCAGCTCCTCTTCTGTCTCCTCAATCAAATCACACTTATCTTCATATATGATTTCAAAATCTGAGTATGCCTTCATTGCCTCCTTATATGATTCTGTTGTTATTGTAATACCAAAAACCTCACGAGCCCTATCAATAACTTCCTGAGGAACTGTCCTCACAGCAAAAAAAGGTGAAGCTAACAAAAAACCGCCATCTTTAAGATATTTTGAAACTATTCTCTCAGTTACTTCTTTTTGGTTACCAAAAAATTTTAGAGCTGCGCCAACTACTACGTGTGAAAATTTTTCTTCTGGTTCATAAATATGACCGTCTGCAACTTCATAAGTAATTTTAATACCTGGTGCATATACCTTCTTATTCAAAATAGCGGCTTCAACTGATGGTGCAGAAATATCAATACCAACACCAGCACACCCAGTCATAATTGCAATTTCTCGAGATGAAAAGCCAGAAGTGCATGCAAGTTCTAGTATATGTGAATCGGCGTTAACTCCACTAAAAGTTACCCATTTTGAAAGTGTTACATGTGCACCAGGGAGGACATTCCATTGATTAATGAAGCCGACAAAGTCAGTGTAATTGAGATTTAAAATTTCTTCTTTCATATTACTAGAATAATACCATATTATGAGTTATATTAATTGTAATAAATCCTTAATTTCAGAAAGCTCCAATGAAAAGGAACTTTTTGCTATATCTATTTTCTGGCGCTCAGTTAAGTTTCCATTACTCTTCAAGAATTTCTTAAAAGCTTCTAAGTTCTTCTGTTTAGAAGAATCAATTTGTTCTAAGTATGAAATAATTGTTTCTGCTATTGTCTCTCCATTCTCATATTTCATATGCTCACAGTATTCAGTTACAACCTTTCTTAGATCCAAATGTAAGTCTTTGTTTATATAATATATAACATTAAGAAATTTTTTTAAAATATACCCCTGTTTCTTCGAACCAATAAGCACTCCTTCTCTTATTATTTCAATAACAGAAACAACAGAATCTGCAACTTTTTTTAAATCCGGATTTCTTTCATATTGGAGAACATCCCAAATGGGGTGAGTTTCAAATAAATCCTTACCGTCTCTCACAGCAATCAATGTCTCAACCCCAAAACCAGATTCCCAGGCCTTAATTTTTCCTGAAGCTTCATCAACTACACAAATAATGTTACCTAAGTCTTTATAGGAACCATCTGGAAAAAAGTATGTAAACGTGAGACCTTCTCCTACAACCCCTTCAATACCATAAGCCCATTTATAATATGATTCGCTTTCGGAGTCTTGAATAGTTTTTTTCTCACTAAAACCAATAATTGATTTATTAACATTCTTACAGTCTGAACCAGTTTTTATAAATAATCTTTTAATGTCAAAACCCTGACTTGTTAGAAAAGTAAGAGTTTGATTTAAAATATTTCTAGATGATTCTCCACCAAACAACATACCAACCATTGTAAAGTATGAGTTAAAACCAAAATCAGAACTTCTATCAAGAAAGTGTGCCAAACTTCTCATACGTAAACATTTCTGAGAAATTGCTAAACCATTTTCAGGTAATGAGTCTGATATAATTTCCTTCTTATGTGTAGCCATTGTAGAGTTTGCAAATAGTAATGTCTCATCATCATGTACACCTAAACCATTGTTAACTTGTAATGAAAAATCGTCATATTTTAGTTGATTTAGGAATGAACTTTTTACCCTATCTAAAGATTCGATGTTGGAAGCCTTTTCAAAGGGTTTTGTTTCAAAGTTTTCATTAAACATCATACCTACAATAAGGTTAATAACTCACAGAAATAGAAACACCGTCCTTCGTATTAATATCACAATAACCACCGACTGGAATAGTGATAACAGGATCCGTGTGACCACAGTCAAAATTATAAATAATTGGAATATCATTCTTTATGTTCTCTTCCAAAACTTTTACTATATCTATTTCATTAATATTTGATTCATCTGTCGCCTTACTAAATACAAAAGCAGCAATAGTATCCAAAATACCCGTTTGTTTAAGCTGTACAACCATCCTATCGAATGCTTCTATTTTTATGGATTCATCTATTTCACAAAAAAGAACTTTTCCTTTAAGATCTGGTTCATACGGTGTAGAGAGTAATGATTGTAACATCGACAAACATATTGCAACTATTTTTTTATCAGAAACAACTCCATGTCTCAATACCTTCCAACCATCGTTACTCTCTATAATTCTTTGATTATCGCTTCTTTTGTAGTATGCGTCTTTAGCGTAAAGTGTTGGTTGTACCAATGTTTGTTTTAGACCTCGTTCGCTCACAACTTTTTTAAAATAGAAAATACTCTCCGGGAAAATGTTAGGTTTACAAAAAGTAATAACGGCAGGCCCAAGGTATGTAACTAGGCCAGTTTTTACATGAATTGCATTTAATAAACTACTTGTGTCCGAGTAGCCAATAAATATTTTTGGATTATTTTTTATTAAGTCATAGTCTAACTTATCTAGAAGCTGATTCGTATTGTCTCCGCCCCAAAAAGCCATTATAATATCAACTGTCTTATCTTTAACCAAATCATGAATTGCTTCTACTCTATCGTCAACATTCCCTGCCATATATCCATTTTCCAATTGACAGCTTGGGTGTTCAAAAACTTCAAAACCATTTTTTAATAGGTAGGTATACCCTGACCTCACCATATCTATATCAAGTTTTTTAATCGGAGCAGAAGTTGTTATTATTCCTATCTTGTTATTTTGCATATAATTTATTTCCACCACTCTATATGTGAGTCATTTTTATGAAGCGGTTTAATGTATTTAATAGCGTCAGATGGACTATCGACAATTTCAGTATTATAAGGTTTCCCTCCTTCTACGAAAGCACTTCTGATTTTTTCTTTTAATTTTAGTGTCTGGGGTGATTTTGCTGGATTTATGATATGTAAATGGAAAGATGATTCGGGTTGCATGAAAATAAAAGTTGAATCTTTATTCATAGAGTATCTTGGACTATCTTCACTATAAAAAGATCCGAATGTAATCATAAAAATTCTTTGTCCATTAAATACGAACTGCCAACCAGGCGCAGAAATATCTTTAGACATACAGTCATCTTTTTTTGGGTCTAGCTCATTTAATTTTAAAAGTACATGTTTTAACAAAGATGACAAATCCTGCAAATTCATAGGTAAATTGTCGCCAGAAACTTCAAAGATAAAACCATCCATCTTTTCTTCTTCACATTTATGAGTAAATACTACTAGTTCTTCTGCTAATGCTACTAAATTTTCATCAAAAGTTTTATATCTATTCCATGATTCAAAATATTGTATATTTGACTTATCTGCAAATGGACAATGAGTCGAATTTTTTATTTTAGAAAAATTATTCTCAACACTATTGATATCAGAATCAACTTTTGATATTTGTCTACTTTCAGGAGTTTCTTTCATAGTGCCATTCTAACAAGAAAAAGATAGATTTCAAAACTCTTGTAATCAGATTAATCAATAACTGGTTACTTACTTCTGTTTACAAAAAGGGAAATAGTTCTATAATTTTCTCTGATGTTTCTTCTAGCTGATTATCAAAAAGGAGATAGCCTTTTAAATCATTGAATGACACCCATTTATATGAACGTACTTCGGACTCTTGTAATTTTATTTCATCATCATTTCCTATAAATCTAAAGCCAAAAAAATATCTCTCTGAACCTTCATATGCTTTCCCATCACGATTAAGATTTAACTTAAACTGTACAGGTTGTTTACTTGCTCCAATACATTTAAGGGATTCTTTATGTATCCCAACCTCTTCTTGTACTTCACGGTATACAGCTTCTTCAAGTGATTCATCATCTTCTAAACCACCTCCAGGGACAGCGAAAAAATGAACTTTAAATGACTGTAAGTTTACAAGCAAAAACTCTTGATTCTTGTTTATTATTAAGGCAGAGACTCCTTTACGAAACATGGTTAAAGTATATCAGTTCCAACGTAAAATACAGTGTAAGAAAAAATCCCTTATTTCTAAGGAATTTTTTCGTGGTGCCCAGGAAAGGACTTGAACCTTCACGCCTTGCGGCATCAGTTCCTAAGACTGATGTGTCTACCAATTTCACCACCTGGGCTTCTTATTTGTCTAGAGATTATACACTAAAATATGGTAGAGTGCTACTTATGATTATCTCTGTCATATTCGAGGATACAAATATCTTGGTTATCAATAAACCCTCTGGACTCGTGGTCCATCCTTTTGACTATTCCACTGAAGAAACACTTATTGATTTTTTGATGACACATGTACCAGATATTTTTGGTATTGATAACCCTGTAACCCTACAAGATAAACGAACAATAAATCTTGGAGGTATTGTTCACAAATTAGACCGTGATACTTCTGGCGTGATGGTGATCTCAAAAAATAAAGAAACGTTTGATGAACTAAAATCACAATTCAGAAATCACGTCACAAAGAAAACGTACCTTGCTCTAGTTGAAGGAATTATTACCGAGACCGAGTTCACGATAGACGCTCCACTAGGCCGCAATAAAAAAGACTATAAGCAACAGGTTAATCCTACGAACCCTCGAGGAGAATTACGTGCTGCAGTCACAGAGGTAAAAGTTATCACACGAAATGAAAAAGAAAATACCACACTGGTAGAGCTCACCCCAAAGACTGGTCGCACTCATCAACTCCGTGCACATACGTCTCATATCGGACATCCAATCATTGGTGATAAAGCATATGGAAGCACTCATGACTCCCCTCGTATTATGCTTCATGCTAAGACACTCATGTTTGAGATTGGTGGTGAAAAGTATTTTTTCGCAACAGATGCTCCGGAAGAATTTCTTTAAACAGATGTATACGTTACTTTGCTTATAAAGTCTATATCGAAATGTGATCATTTCGATATCATTTTTCTCGGCGAAAAATGAAGTACATCACCGTACCTATTACTCCCCCTATTGTATCCATAAGCATATCCTTCTGTGCATCCCAAATATCCCCTTGTGAACCAAGAACTGCTAAGCCTGCAGCTGGGTCAGAGCTAACAGCGTATCGCCATTCGAAGATTTCATAAAAAGCTGCAATAGCTGGGATAATCATAAACGATGCGAAGTATGCGAACCACTTTTGGTTGACCACTTTATATCTAATAAGCGCTTCGATCATTGCGTATGCATAAAATCCGACCGTCATGTGTGCAACTCTATCATACATATTTCTTTGGAAGCCGAACATGTGATTGAACCAATCAAAAGGTGCGAGAGCAAAGGTATAGTGTCCCCCATAGGTATGCATGAAGACAAGAACACTCATGAGCGCATATGCAAGATTAGAAAATCTCACTTTACAAACATATAAAATAATAAGAATCGCAACTATCGGAATGATAGTGAAGTTCTCTGTGAACCATACAGCACGATCGTATGGTTTAATAGCGAGAACAATAAATTCAATAATGTACGCAAGTAAAAGTAAATGTGGAAAATATTTTGAAATGAGTTTCATGGATATAGTGTAGCATTTAAAAACTGACTTTAGTCAGATTTTTAAATTTGTGCACCCTAATAGACAAGGCTCCCTTTTCTTGACATGTAATCATGTTTTTGAAAATGCAGTCCTGTCTAGGGTTAGAACTGAATTGATGAAGAGTGAAGTAATTCCTTATATGCCGAATTTGAGAGCATGGGCTGAGAAAGTTTAGTTTACCCCACAGTGGGTGACACTACATCTCAAGCTCTTCTACTATCACTCCATTATTTCTTGCAATAGCTATATGCTTTTCAATATCACCTTTTATAGCAAAAGCTTTCTCTACTTGTTGCGGTCTATTTGTCTTATTTCTTAATTCTAATCTTTTTTTATATTCTTCATCAGATAGTTTCAGATAAACAATAACATCAGAATCAATCACGTTCGTTGCAAAGAATGGTTTACCTGCCTCAATTTTTGTATGAGCATTTATATACGTGGTCAGAAAGTCTGCTGACAAATGAAAATCAGTAACATTCTGCTCATCATTTGGATTAAATTCTCTTTGCACATACTTAATTGTTTTTTGATAACCTTTAGAGGTTGGGTCTGTAAGCATGTAAGGTTTCTCTCGTTGAAGTGCAAAATCTTTTTCTCTTTTTGGCATTGTGTCAAAAAGAGCATTATCCATATCAACTCCACTTGGTACATGTTGAAGCAAGGTGCTTTTACCTGAAGCCGGAGGACCGACGACAAGAACTCTCTTATCTGTATACCTATCTAGAACAGATTGTAGTTTTACTGCCTCTTCAATTCCAATTGAAGGGTTTAACTGAGAATCTCTTTCAGTCTTAGGAGGCTTTATCTCTTCTTGATTATTGCTTTTTAAGAAATTTTCCATATAGTTAGATTGTTGAGAGTAACTCACCCAATTTACTAAAATCTTTTAGGTCCAACTCTTTCGTGGGTGCAATTGGCTCGTTAGACACATTATTAACTGTAATAGGATTTTTAATCCATACAGTCAACATTTTATTTTTATTTGCCATATACATATCTTCAAGTTTATTATCACCAACCATAACACAATCTTCTGGAGACACCCCTGAAACTTCTATACACTTTAAATAAAATCCGTCACTCATTTTTTTATAACCAATATCAGAAGAAAAAATAAACCCTTTAAAGTAATCCTTAATTCCAAGCTCTTCTATTTCTAATAATGAATAGCAAGCTTGCGTATAACTAGCAAGATACAGAGAATACTCATGGGAGAGCAACTCTAAAGTATCTTTAACGTCAGGATATAGTTTAGTATCGCCTCTTGTTAATTTTCTATACTGCCAGATAAGTTCTACCAAAACTTTCTCATCAATATCAATTTGATAATAGTCTGAAAAAGTTTTTTTAAGTATTACTTTAAAGTCATGATGTTCTTTTTCTTTGTCGTGGCTTGTGTAAAATTCATCTTGAAGTTTTTTGTAATTTGACTGGAAATTATTAGCTTGATCTACCTCAATACCTTTCTCAATCAAGAAATGAGAAAAAACTTGTTTATAGGCATTTTCTACAATTTCCTTTTTGTCACCTATTTGTGTATCGATAAGTGTCTGGTACATATCGAAGAATAAGACTTTTTTCATATCAAATAGTATATCAGTTCAAACGGCAAAACAGGGTAAGAAAAAATCTTTTATTTCTGAGAGTTTTTTTCAATGTAACCCTAACAGACAATGCTCCCGTTTTCTTAACCTATAATCAGGTTATTGAAAATGCAGTCTTAGGGCTCCCGACTTGTTAAAATCGCAGCCCTGTGAAGGGTTAGAACTGAACTGATGAAGTCTGAGGTGATTCCATACATTCCAAACCTGAAGAATTGGGTGAATAAATAATTTTACCCCACACTCTTAGATACTACATTAACAAAAAAACAAAATAAGACAATATAAATTCACAGACTACAAACCACTTAACATTTCTAATCTTTTAGAAATCAAATTTTTAGAAATCAAATATTCTGTTATCTCAACTAAACCACCAGAAACCTGTAAATCACCAATAAGGAAAAATTTTAAGGCTCTTATCTTATTCTTATTTGAAGAATAAAAATAATCTTTATAATCAAAACTATCAAGCTTAAATTCCTCAATAAGCAAATCAAGTTCATTCCTAGTTTCTATATCAAGGGTTTTAATACCAGAATAATCTGGCCTGTCTAAAGTATCATAAAACACTTCAGTTTTTTCAAATGGTATTTTTAGTTTTGAAAAAAGAGGTGCCAACTCTATCTCATTATTAAGGTCATAATGCATATCTTCTCTATTTATTTTTGCGGAATATAGTCTTAATGAAATAGAATAATCTTCATCACTAACACTAGACAAAATTTTTCTATTTACACTAACTAGTTTTTTAAAATCAAATTTACCATTATTTTGTCTTACTTTTTTGTAATCAAAATCTTCCACAATAGCCTCTATTGAATCATAGATCATATCTGGGTCACCATAACCTGATGAAATCATATAAGACAACATCGCTTGAGGCAAAATACCTTTTTTAATAAAAGAGTCATATAAAACATCGCCTTTTAATAAACCACCTTCATCATCCAACATAAGAGGTGTGTGCATAAATTTTTTAGGCTCCAAATCAAGTGCAATTCTTACCATTTCTTGATATTGTGCAACCGATAGCTTATCCGCACCACGGACAACATGCGTAACACCGAGAAGATGATCGTCTGCAACAGAAGCTAAGTGATAGAGCACTGAACCATTTGACCTCACTAAAGGAAAAAACTTTTGTTTATCTAAAAGTTTCTTTAATTTTAAAACTACTTGACCTCTTACAACATCATGAAATTGTATTGTTTCTCCATATATATCAATAAATTTTTCAATATCAAAAAGAGTTAATCCAGATTCTTTATCTAAGAAAACCACACCAACATCAAATAATTTTTCTAAATACTCACGGTATAAATCAACCCTTTCGGATTGAAAAATCATCTGACTGTTGTCTTCTTGTTGATCAAATTCCATCCCGAGAGTTTCAGAGAAAAAATAAAAAAGTTTTTCAGACATTTCTCTGTCTCCTTTTTCTTGGTTTGAATCATCAACACGAAAATAAACCCTTGAATCTTTATTTTTTAATTTTTCATTACTAGCATAAACATAATTATATAGATGGGATCGTAGTGGACCAATACGAAAATTTGCTTTTACAGGAGAAACACCTAACCGAAAAATACTTCCCCACTCTTCCTCGTTACCATCTTCAAAACTCTTGGAGATTTTTTCTCTTTTTTCCATAGTTTATTTTATAAATAAAAACCAACAAGTTGGAACAAATTCTTCTGTATTTGTAACATGGATTAAATTCTTGATAACTTTTTCAAAAAAAACATCTTCACTCATTACTTCCTTTGGTGTTGTGATTTTATCGTATTCCAATCTAATCACTTTTTTATAATTATTTAATAATTCTTGCGCATTAACACCTTGAATTAGGTAATAATTAGACTTTCCACTTGTTAAATAGTCAATTAATTTTAATTTCCATAGTATTCCGTACTTCAGATCATCGTCTTTTTGTCTAAAAAGATCATAATAAATACCGAAAATTTTTTCTTTATTTAAAATAGAAGAATCATTAAATATAATCTTTAACGACTTTTCATTACAATAGGATAAAAAAGACATTTTTTTATCTTCAGGATAATCAGGTTTAAGAAGCACAACCACACTATCTATTGCATCAATATGACAATTTTTAGAATACACCTCCAAAAAATTTAAAATGGAATTATTTACTTTCATATAACACAATAAAATCACCTTCTCTTAGTGTAAAAGTTGGTAGACCATTTAATTCTGTTAATACTTTTACCTTATCAATTACATCATCTTTAAAATGACAAATTGTATTTATCTTTAAAATATTAGAACCCACAGCAAACTCATCTCTATCGTTAGAATAATATGAACTAGCTAAAAAATTAGTTCCAGCAGATGTTGCAATTATTACTTTATTATCAAAATTAGCACTTGAAAGCTCTGGTAAATTTTTTATAAGGCTTAATTCACTGCCTCCGGGGATAATTACTAATTCTGAATCATTTAACTGTTCCAGAAAAGCATTATGATCTTTACTCGGGTACATAAAAGTATACTTGTAATCATCACAGGCATACTTGGTTATATTTTTAGTGTATACAGCTTCCCAATCCTCTTCGTATCTTGCAAACGGGATAATCATTGTCTTAATATTCTTTGATTTTAAAAAACTTGAAGTAGCTTCCTCTTTTATTTTTAAAAGTGATTCTTCGGTTAAATCTCCTCCACCAATTAATATTATTTTAAGCATAGATAAAAATATTTTTAAAATCAGTAACTGGATTGCGAGATATTATAAGAGAAGAAAGTTTTTCAATTTCATCAAAAACCATCTTAATGTGTTTTTTAATTATTAAATCGTCGCCTTGGTTCAAGTTAAACCCTTTGTTATCAAAATGAACCACAACCATAGTCGGATCACTAAGTGGTCTACCGTTATCCGTAGTAATAATAACCTGACATGGTTCACCTGTTTTATTGTAAACAAAAGAAGCTAATGAATGAGACAAAACAGTATATAACTTACCACTATGGTTTCGAGAATTTTTTCCATTTACAGCCTCAACATTCGTACCACGATTTACTGAAATTACACCAGAGTATCTGTTTCCTCTTCCAACAGCACCATAATCTCCTTTATCAGCAGCCGAACCATATGCAACAAGATATGCGAGATTATCTCGATCCTTTGTATTTAAGTAGATTTCATAACTATCATTACTGGAGAAAAAGTCACCAGTTTGAAGAAATTCACTTATCTCTTTTTTGATCTCATTTTTTGAATTTAGATAAAATTCATGAGATTTTGTTTTAGTAGCAATAAAAGGAACACAAACTGTTATTCTGTATGAATTACTTTCACGAATTATTAAAACTTTTATATCCCAGCCTGTGGCTCTATATTTATTTTTAAATGAATCTGAATTAAGAAAGTTTTCAATTGCAATACAAATAGTTTCAGTTTTTGTATAGGGAGCGTATCCATGACAAACAACTGTGTCATTTGCAGTAAAATTTTCAAAGGTTTTTAGTGAATCTACAGAATTTGGAGAATAATAAGTTTTTTCATGATCAGCACCTAGCGCACTGTTCACATCAAAGAAAAAATTAATAGACTCTTTCGGATATGTATCTCCAAAAATTTGTCGAAAAACACTGAGACAACTTTCTTTAAACATGTCCTCAAACGGTATTTCATGATTAGCAAATTTTGTAGTAACTCTACCAAATAAATATATTGTAATCGGTTTTAAAACATCACACCTACCAAAACCCAAATCGCAAACCCCTCCTGAAATGGTTACCTTATCAAACCAGTAGTTCAGAACAACACCAAATTGTTCTAGACAGTAAAGTGAATATTTGTTTGAAAAATCCTCAGCAATTATATCTGCTAAGGAATCAGGGTGACCTATTCCTTTACGTTCAACAACTTCTATATCTAAAGGACTTCCTAAAGTATTAATAAAAGTATTCATATTTAAAGTCTAACAAAGAAATAATTTAATTCAAAACTTAATTTAAAATAATTAAAAGTTAGAACTAAAAAACCCATGCTTAGTATGGACTATTTAGCTTAAAACCTATTTGTGCCCAGGGCGGGACTCGAACCCGCACGCGCATAGCGCCAGACATTTTAAGTGTCTTATGTCTACCATTTCATCACCCGGGCATGCATATTTCTATGTGAGGATTATTCTAACATTAAGTGGGATTTTTATATAGATGCAGGCGGGAATGTCTTCGGCAAGTAAAATTTTGCCGTCGCAAAAGTTTCTCGCCGACCGCCGCTCGCGATTTTGCTTACTAGCAAAATATCGCTGCGCGCTTCGACTCCCGACAGACATGGCGCGGGCCATGTCTTCCTGCATCTCAAAAAATGCTTCGCTTATTTTTGGAGATGCAGGCGGGAGTCGAACCCGCGAATGGCGGTTTTGCAAACCGCAGCGTTAGGCCTCTTCGCCACTGCATCATTTCGTCTATAATAACTTATTTAATTTACCAGAATTCAGAGTGGTGCTTACTAATTAGCCTACCGGCCTCTTTTTGGTCTTCGGTCTGATGACCTTAGACATCTTCGAAGCCAAGCTTCTCGACCACTGCATCATTTAGTTCAATGCTTAATTACTAGCATCAAAAGTTTTTCCATTCTATCACAAAATTAAAGAAGACTCTAGAATTATTTTTCACATTGTGGTATAGTATGAGGCGTGTGTCAATGTCCCTATAGCTCAGCTGGTAGAGCATCGGACTCTTAATCCGCAGGTCGTAGGTTCGATCCCTACTGGGGACACATGAATAGAAAACACAGACTTTTAAAGGTCTGTGTTTTCTATTCATAGTATCAGTAGGGATCGAACCGTAGGCGCCTATTTTTAATGAGCAAAGCGACTATAAAAATAGTGCGTTCCGACTGGAAGGAGGGGCGATCCCTACTGAGATTTAGACAATAGAAAAAACGTGGTCCGTAAGGACCACGTTTTATGCTTTATGAATATTCACTACTTCACTTTAAGATTTGCCATTGTTACTGTTGGAAGATTTTCATCCAGTCTCGCAGCGTTGAAAAGCAAAAAGGCAACTTCATCGCTCGTTTCAGGAGGCAATCCCTTTCTGAATTGACTAAACGCTTCTGCGACTTCGTTTGTATTTCGCCTCAAGAGTACCTTTGCATTATCCACATCAAACGCTTTTCTGATACGTTCACTTTTGATTTCTGCTCTCACTATCGGCGCACGTGATAGCGACAACCCAAAGTCTTCCACAAAACTACAAGCCTCTGTGATCCACTTTGTTAGATCTTTTCCACCGCTATACGCGCCCTGATGAAGCTCTTTTGCAGTGTGACCAGCAATTACTTTTTCCTTGATACGTGCTGAGGACTCACTTGGAAGTGCTTCCAAAATTGCTAACCTATCAGCCCCATCCCTTGTCTGCGAAAGATATATCGCAGCATTTTCAATTTCAAACACAAGTGTACCTTTAAGACTTACAATAATATCATCACTCGTCATACCTTCTGCGGTAAATGATGTAGTGATACTTTCTACCCTTACTTCACCTTCTAGAATCCATCCGAGGTATTTGTACACATTTGGACCAAAGACCACACGAAGTAAAAGAGAAACTATAGGAAAAGGAAGCCTTGGGAGCAGATAAAAACCTGCAGAAAATGATATGCCTGTATACATACCAAAACACTGCTGCGCCTGCTCGGTCCCTGCCTTCACATTTCCTGCACATTGACCAATATAGAGAATCATTCCCATATAGACTAGCCAAGGTCGTATCATCTCAGGTATGAAAGGAACCAACTTGAACCAAACTAATTCTGCAATGATTGGTATAGTACAAGCCGTAAGCAGTGTTGCCACAACTGCTATTCCCCAGGTAAGTGGTATTCCACCTAACTGCCTATCACGTAAGACCATAACACACCCCACTTTCTTAAATAAAATATAAGGACAATTAATTTCATTCTACACAAAATGAAAATAATAGCAACGTAACATTTTTCTTAACTTTAAGTTATTTCATATCATTGTACTATCAACAAAAACCTGATAGTATCCATCTAAACAGTACTTTAAGGAGAACATTATGGGCTGGTTCTTTAATGAAGAAGAAAAAAGTACTCCGAGCGCGCCTCCACAAGAACACCATGGGGTTTTTGCGGCGGCGTTTCTGATGCTGCTTGGAGCACTACTTGCTTTACTCGGATGGATACTTAAACCACTTTTTTCTTGGTTGTTTGACTTTAGAGATACAACTAAAGAGGTTGCTATGATCAAAGTAAGCGTCATCTTTGTATTTTTGTGTAGCACTATCTTTGGACTGTGGCAATTTCAGTTTTTTCGTGACCTTACACTTTCAAAGTCTCATACACTTAATAGAAACACAACGGGTACAAGAATTCTTTTTCCTGACCCATCACACTTTGTAACAGAAGGAAATAACAGATTACTAGAACTTGATAGTGGCTCATCAAAAAAATACTTAACGTATGCTGGTTATACAAAAGATGTTGCCAAAAAAGTGCTTCAAGGTACATGCCCACTTCTACCTCGAAATGAAATCTCTCTATTTTCGTCAAAAGATCTTCCTGTGGAAGCAGAAGGATTTATCGATGCTGTTGAATACACCATTGAGCAAAAGCTTCCAAGTCTCCCATTTTGGAGATATGTAAAAGAAATTGCCATTCATCCAAGGTATCTTTTTAAGAATTCTAACGAGAAGACAGACATTATAGTCTCGTATAGAAAGGAAGCTACTTGGGGCGAGTTTGAAAGAGACTGGGATGATCTCTTTTCATTTGCAGGTGGATACAAACCATTTGAAGTAAGAGCAAAGTTTTATGAACATGCAGTTCTATGTTTCTAAAGAAGATTCTTAAGTGCGTACGTAATACTAACGTACGCACTTTTTTATTTGATATACTTTTTATAGTTATGGAAACAACCACCATCCTTAAAAAAGATTTTGCCGACCACCCTCTTCTTGGTCGTCTTCTTGAACTTCATCAGATTCCAAAAGAGATACATATTAAAGGTAAACTTCCTGAAGTAAAAATAGACCTCTACGGGAGAGCAACTCCTCGTATTCTCACCATCGTTGGATCACGTAAAAATACTGCCTACGGAAAACAAGCTCTTGAAATGTTACTTGCATCCTTAGAAGGTCAAGAGGTCGTCATTATATCTGGTCTTGCTTTTGGGATAGATAGTCTCGCACATAAAAGTGCACTCAAAAATAATCTCATTACTATTGCCATTCCTGGAAGTGGCCTAAATGAGAAAGTTCTCTATCCAAGCGCACACAGAAACCTCGCACAAGACATTGTAGAAAACAATGGGGCGCTCATCTCTGAACTTCCAAGTGACACCGTCGCAGCATTGTGGACATTCCCCCAAAGAAACCGTGTTATGGCGGCACTATCTGACGCAGTATTATTTATTGAAGCAGAAGAAAAATCAGGCACACTCATCACTGCTAGGCATGCGATTGAACTTGGGCGTGATGTTGGGGCAGTTCCAGGAGATATTTTTTCTCCGACTGCATTTGGTACCAATATGCTCATCCGTGAAGGTGCCTACTCTATAACCTCCCCCACTGATCTTTTTGCACTTTTACATATCTCAGAACCAAAAACCAAGGAAGAAGAAGCCAATATATCCTCACTTGAAAAATATACTGACAACGAAAAAAGTATTATCAAAAATCTTCGTGAACCAACAAATAAAGATTCACTTTTTGCTTTAACGCACTTACCATTCGAAGATTTCATTGCTGCGTTCTCCTCTCTTGAATTATCCGGTGCCCTCGAAGAAACATTTGGTGAAGTCCGCCGTTTAGTGTAGAGTAGATCAAACACAGACATTCTGTTTCTAGTCATTCTCACATCATAGAAGATAAATTGTGTTCATGTGTTAAGCTAAAGGCTACTAGCTAACGGCTACAAGCTGTTCTTATGAAACTCTTAATCGTCGAAAGTCCTTCAAAGGCAAAAACAATTGCAAAATATCTAGACGGCGCGTACGAAGTACGTGCTTCTGTTGGTCATGTGAGAGACCTGCCGAAGAGTAATAAAAAAGCAGTGGACATCGAAGGAGGCTTCATTCCACATTACGAAGTTAGTCCTGGTAAAGAAAAGGTAATAGCTGAAATAAAAGCACTCGCCAAAAAAGCTAATGAGGTAATCCTCGCAACCGACCCCGATCGTGAAGGAGAAGCTATTGCGTGGCATGTTAAAGATGCATGTGAGCTTGACGGCGCTAAACGTGTCACCTTCCACGAAATCACCGAAAGTGCCATCAAGGAAGCACTCAAGCACCCCCGTGAGATTGACATGAAGATGAAAGAAGCTCAAGAAGCACGGCGAGTACTCGACCGTCTTGTTGGATATGACCTCTCTGGTATTATTTGGAAAAAGGTTCGTTATGGACTCTCAGCAGGACGCGTACAATCCCCCGCACTTCGTATCATCATGGAACGAGAACGAGAGATCCGCGCATTTATTCCTGTGACCTATTTCGTTATCGCAGGAGAATGGAAAACTGTTGGCAGAATGGCTGAGAGTAAAACCTATCCATTATTAATGGAGTGTGAAGTACAGCCAAATAACAAAGATGAAGCAGAGAGAATTGTTCGTGAGGGAAAGAATGGATCATGGGAAATTCTTGATGTAGAGAGCACTGAAGCATCACGTTCACCAAAAGCTCCATTTACAACTTCAACACTTCAACAGGCTGCATCATCACGCTTAGGCTATGCACCATCACGTACCATGGGCATCGCACAGAAGTTGTACGAAAAAGGTCTCATCACCTACATGCGTACAGATAGTACTACCCTCTCTACACAAGCAGTCACTGAGATAACTCAAGTGATAGAAAAAAATTACGGTAAAGATAAAGTGCAAGTTCGTCAATACAAAACCAAAAGTAAAAATGCTCAAGAAGCCCACGAAGCAGTCCGCCCAACACACGCTGCAACTCGAAGTGGTGGCACAACAGATGATGAGAAACGTCTCTATTCCCTTATTTGGGAACGCACCGTTGCAAGTCAGATGGTTGATGCCAAGATTAAGCGAAGCAAAGTAACTGCAAATATTACTACCAAGAGCATTCCTAACTTCACCGTGAATGGCTCCATCTTGCTTTCTCCTGGATGGCTTGCAGTTGACCCTGACTCACGAGGTGATGATGTTATTTTACCCGATCTTTCAAAAGGTGATCAACTTAATCTCACAACACTTCAGTCTATCCAAAAAGAAACAGAACCGCCAAACAGGTATACAGAAGCAGGGCTAATTAAGGAGCTTGAGAAGCGTGGTATCGGAAGACCTTCGACATATGCTTCCATTCTTTCCACTATTGAAGCTCGTGGATATGTTGATAAAGTCAACAAAGCACTTCATCCAACTGATACTGGTGAAGTGGTTATCTCATTTCTTGAAGAACATTTTGCACAGTACATCAGTGATACCTTTACTGCAGACATGGAAGACAAGCTTGACCTCATCTCAGAAGGTAAAGCGACATACCTAAAAACACTGAAGGACTTTTATGGACCATTCATTAAAGATGTAAAAGAAAAAGACAAGCTCGAAAAGGCTACAAGTATGGGTGATGCACCGGACGGCATGCAGTGCCCACTGTGTGATGCGAACATGGTGATCAAACTTGCAAAGAATGGCAAGTTCTACTCTTGTATTCGCTATCCAGAATGTATGGGTGCGAGGAAAATGGATGGTAGTGTCATGGAAGGACCGAAGAAGCTTGGCAAGAAATGTCCAAAATGTGAAAAAGGTGAACTCATGGAACGTGAAGGGCGTTACGGTAAGTTCATTGCCTGTGATAATTATCCAAAGTGTAAATATATAGAGCAAGATGAGGAGATGCGAAAAGCCAATTCAACAGGTGTCCACTGCAACAAGTGTAAAGATGGCTACATGGAAGAAAGAAAAGGACGCTTCGGAGTCTTCTACTCATGCTCTAACTACCCAGATTGTAAACACATCATTAAGACTCGCCCAACAGGTAATCGCTGCTCATATGTAAAAGCAGATGGAACAAAATGTGATGAGCTTATGATGCAAGGGACTAAAACTATACCTGAACGTTGCTCAGACAAAAGTTGCCCGAACCACAACCCTCACAAATTACAGGCAAAATAGTCCCGCAGTCCAGCTGTTACGAAGTTGCAGCTGTGGACCGGAACAAAGACAATTCCTGAGAGATGTAGTGATAAGACCTACCCGAATCATAATCCACATAAATTGGAACCTAAAAAATAAAAAATGTCCTCACTTGAGAACATTTTGTTTTGGAGTTAAAACTGCGCTGACTTAAAGAGACTGTACAACTTCAAAGTAAAACATACACCTACACGCGACAAACTGAATCTGTTGATTAAGTATGCGCATCTCGTTTTCTTCCCCAACCTTGAGAGCTTGGGGCTTTTTTGTTTCTGAAACACACGCAAACTGAGCTTGAATCTTTGATGGAGGCTCTTTCAAAATAGCTGCAAGCACCTTAAAACGGGCTTCCGTCATACAACCAAGTATATCCGGTTCACAAATTTGAAGAATCTGGCTTGTTCTTACTAACAAAACCCAAAGACTAGAAGATCTAGCTTGTGAAGCAGGAGAAATTTTGGTCTCACCCGCGCTTCGATCATCAGTACTAATGAACATAGTTCCCTTTCTAAAAAAGTAGACGAAACAACTTAAAATACTACCAATTATACTATGTTATGTCAACTTTTACTTGACTTTTATATATATTAATGATATAATATAATTTGCACTTTCAACCACTTTTCTGGAGCTAACCATGGAAAAAATTCCACGTCTTCTTGTCAATTTTGCTGGAGCAATCTTTGTACTTGCTCTCAGTGTTTATGTGAGTGGGGTCTTGTTACTCACTGCCATGCCCACCATCCAGATACTCTCCCGAGAGATCAGTCGGATCGATTTGAATCCCATATTCCGTGCTGTTATCACTTGGACATTTATAATGATCCTAATAATAGTCGGGATACGTTTTGCTTTCAAGGAAAAAGAACAAAACCCTCCAGGGTAAAAAACGAACGACATCGAGTCGGGCAGCACATACACTGCCCGGCTTTATTTTTTATTACACCAACTTCACCAATATCTATTTTATATAGCTATTCTTAGCCGCGCACACGCGGCTTTTTTTGCTACACTTTACCAATCATGCTGGCATTCTACTCTCTCGCTCTTGTTGTTGTATTCCTTGGCACGGTTATTAACTTACCTGGATCACTTCATATCAATCCGCTACTGCTTCACTTCTACGAGCCACATAAAGTGCTTTTCCTTACAACCGTATTCCTCGTCATGGGGGCACTTGCTCGTATTATTATTTTTTGGAAAGATATTCTCTGGGAAGATGCATTTGGTTTCGCAATCTACGGACTAATCGGTGGAATAGTCGGCGGATACTTTGTAGGTGTCATCCCACAAAAAGTAATCATTACAATTTTTATACTTTCTGGGTTTATGTATATTTATAAATATTTCAAAAAAGTTGCACACGTAGACACAAAAAATAAACATTACGGTCTCTTTGTCTCCGGATTCATCACAGCATTCCTCCAATCATTCGGAATGTCTGTCGGACCACTACGTCAAGGATACCTCTTCGCAAAGGGTCATTCACTTGCTGTTGTACAGGGCACCATTGCGGTAGTCTTCCTTGCTAGCGGTATTGGTATGCTCTCTACTCGATTGATCCACGAGTCAATCCCTTTTCATGACATGCTTTCTATTCTTGTTCTCTTTCCTTTCATGCTCCTCACCGTATTTCTTGGTAAAAAGGTTATCTACAAACTTCCGAAAAAAGTTACCGACTATATCATTATATATTCACTCATTTTTTCTCTTGCTCTCGCAATACCATACTTTTTTTAAAAAAACACCTCACTATTTTCTGTATTCACTAAACACTAACTACTAGCCCCTAACAACCATCTTATGGTATTGTAATGTAATGGACTCTCGACCTTATTCTGACACCAATCCCGATAGAATTTTTGCCCTCCTCCCTGACCTGGGCGAGGCAGATAAGTCACTCATTAAACATGCGTGTGCTTTTGCACAGCAGGCTCACGCAGGACAGCAACGAAAATCTGGCGAACCATATTATAACCATGTTTTTGCAACAGGAATTAACTTAGCGATGCTTAAGATGGATGCTGACACTATCGCGGCTGGTATCATGCATGACGTTCTTGAAGATACAAGCGTGACTGATATCGAAATGACACAAGCCTTCGGTGAACACATCACCAAGTTAGTTGAAGGAGTGACCAAGCTTGGAAAGCTCCGCTACACGGGGACAGAACGTCACGTCGAAAGTCTTCGAAAATTTTTCATCGCGATGGCAGATGACATACGAGTGGTTGTCATCAAGCTCTGCGACAGACTTCACAATATTCAAACACTTCAGTATGTTTCCCCTGACAAACAAAAACGCATTGCTCTTGAAACTCTTGAAATTCACGCTCGTCTTGCCGACCGCCTTGGTATGGGGCGACTTAAAGCACAGCTTGAAGATGCAGCCTTTCCCTATGTCTACCCTGAAGAATACAAAAAAACGGTAGATCTTTTCAAAACAATGAATCCAGTATCAGATGAGCAATTAGAAAAAGTAGTTGCAACTTTTAAAAACGAACTTCAAATTTTTGATGTCGAAATAGAACAGATCGACCACCGAGTAAAACACCTCTACTCATTATGGCAAAAGCTTAAGCGTTACAAAATGGATGAATCTAAAGTGCATGATGTACTCGCACTCCGTATTATTGTTCCAACTATATCAGACTGTTACCAAGCGCTCGGAGTCATTCATGGTTTCTACAGACCTGTACCTGGAAGATTCAAGGACTATATCGCCGTGCCAAAGCCAAATGGCTACAGATCACTTCATACAACTATATTTTCTGGTGATGGCAACACCCTCGAAATTCAAATTCGTACAAAAGAAATGCATAGAGAAGCAGAATATGGTGTCGCAAGTCACCTTTCGTATAAAGAACTTGGAAGTGGTGCTACAAAAGAAGATCTTATCAAAAAAACTGGATGGACCAAAGAACTTCTTGAGTGGCAAAAAGATATTGAGCCACACAAGGACTTTATGAAACATCTTAAGGAAGACTTTTTTCAGCATCGAGTATTCATTCTTACTCCAAAGGGGGACGTGATTGACCTGCCATATGGATCTACGCCGATTGATTTTGCTTATGCAGTCCACTCTGATATTGGTGACCATGTAGCAGGAGTAAAAGTAAATGGAAAGCTTGTTCCACTTGATACAAAACTTAATAACCGCGATGTTGTAGAAATAGAAGTAAAAGAATCTGCTTCACCAAAACGAAAATGGATAGACATGGCAAAGACAACACTTGCGAAAAGAAAAATACGCCAGTATGTGAAGGAACATGGAGGAATTTTGGATAAATTCCTTACAAGGTAATTCTGTTTGTCATTCCCGTGAATACGGGAATCTAGGTCCATGAAAATATATTATGTCTACATACTAGCGAGCGATAGAAACGGAACACTCTACGTTGGGGTTACTAACGATCTTAAACGAAGAATCCACGAACATAAGTCCAAAGTATTCAAAGGGTTCACAGAAAAGTACAAGGTAGACAAATTAATCTGGTACGAGTCAACTGAATCAATCGAAGCAGCGTTAATTAAAGAAAAGCAAATGAAAAAGTGGAACCGTGACTGGAAGATTAAAATGATTGAAGAAAAGAATTACGAGTGGAAAGATTTATATGAGTATATGAGTATATGAGGAATTATAAGACCTGGATTCCCGTCTTCACGGGAATGACAAATACTTAATTAATCCTCACAAACTGATATCTTTCCACCTCCTTTCCATCAACAGTAGCTTTATTTGACCATGTAGCAAGTGACCTATTAAATTTCTGAGCAACAGCACCTTCATAAAGTGGCACGTATTCAATGTGCCACTCATCACTATCAGAGTTAAGCGAGATTCCTGTCACCTGATACTCTTTTCCCGGGTTTTTAAAATGTACATATATAGCACCAATCTGTGGAGCACTATCTGGAATTATAAATATTTCTTGTTGCATACTTTATAGTGCAAAATTCTTTATCGAATACAAATCTTCATTCTGTTCATCACTCTTGATATCTTCAAGAGACCTATCATCTTCTGCAATTTCTGTTTGTACAATTTCTTCGTGAAGTGCTTTAGCTACAAATTCTTCTTGTACCTCAACAGCGATATTCTCAGGCTTGATTCCATCTAACTCGATCGCCTCGGACGAAGTTATTGTAACCACATCACTCAATAGTTCAGGGAGCGCTATCTCTTCTACTACTTCAACATGAGGCTTACCCTCTTGATCAAGATGGGTAAACTCAGTAATCGGTCTGATATATCGCTCAGTATTAGGCACAGCGTTTAATGTCTCAATATCCTCATCGCGTAACTTATCGAACATCCCCTTGTGAGTCTTCTGCTCTCCTGCTTTCCTAATAGCAATAGAAAGCGCGAGCAACTCATCATGTGAAAAATAATCAATAGAAATTCTCCCTCCACGTTCACGAGGTTCTATTTGTACTCGAGTGCCAAGCGTTGAAGCAAGAGCCTCTTCCATATCAACAACCTCAGGTGTCATGAATAAGTCCTTCTTACGAACTTTTTCAAATGCGATACGGCGCGCTATCTGTTCTGCCTCTCGCACGGTCATCTTCCTCACCATCATTTCTTTAAAGAGTGTCATCTGTTCCGAAGTTCTGTCAATTAACATAAGAAGTGGTCGAGTATGTCCTTCAGTAATTTTACCCTTAGAGAGCGCATCTAGTATATCTTGAGGAAGCATGAGGATGCGCACTGTGTTAGACACATATTCACGACTCTTGCCCATCTTTCTTCCAACTTCTGCCCAGGTGAGTTTGAATTCATCCGCCAGTCTTTGGAATGATTGTGCACGTTCAACAGCATTGAGGTCTTCTCGTTGAAGATTCTCAATAATAGCAAGCTCAAGCTTGGCACGACTATCATCTCCACTACGCACAACAACAGGCACCTGGAGAATTCCAGCGAGCTTAGACGCTCGCAAACGCCTCTCCCCTGCGATAAGCTCATACTCTACTTTTATGCCGCCATCTTCTAGCATCGTCTCTTGACGGGACACGACAAGCGGCTGAAGTACTCCATACTGACGAATGCTTGCAGAGAGTTCACTAAGTCTGTCCTGATCAAATTCACGCCGTGGTTGATACGGATTTGGTATTATTTTTTCTATTTCTATCCAATAAATTGATGATTCAGTGTGCCCCATAGGTATTTATGAGGTCAGTATACCATGCGAAAAAATCTAGGTGTGGAGAAAGAAAAGAGTCTAATGCATACTAAAAATAATATAAATAGGACTTACGCACTTGGATGAGATTCGCGAAGAAACCCTTATTTTGTTTACGGCAAAGCCGCGAACCTGCTGGTTCGAGAGACGTACGAGTAGTACGCTTGCGAGAAAAGTTTATGGCCAAGCCATGAATCTGCTGATTCAGGAGTTTCGACAAAGAAAATCGCCAAGTGCGTAAGTCCTAATAAAAAACGAGCACCATCATGGTGCCCGTTATAGGTTACAAAAGAAATCAAAGTACAGTGAGGACCACTATACCTGTTCCACGCTTTTTGATACCGAGCACGTGAGCTACATACTCTGAAAGGTCAACAATGCGACCTGCGACATACGGACCACAGTCATTCACTGTTGCATATACAGTACCTCCTGTTACAGGATTCTTGATGAGTACTCCTGTTCCCATAGGGAGTGTCAGATGTGCAATAGTGGAAGCGTTTTTATTGAAACGCTCACCACTTTTAGTGACTGACCCGTGTAACTCAGCACCGTACCAAGAAGCAACACCAATTTGCTGTTCACCTGGTACGTATCTATTATGAGTACACACGAACTTCCCTTGCCTATTTTTTGGCTGTGGAGGTGCAATTAACACGTGTGATTCCTGGTGAGCACTCATCTCAGTGCCATTTTTGTTTAGTGAACTATCTCCTGTACTGTTGGAAATATCAAAAGCAAGAGTGCTTTTGGTGCTACCAGTAGTACATAAACAAAAAGCAACACTTGTG
Source organism: Minisyncoccota bacterium (assembly GCA_043740125.1). Lineage (GTDB taxonomy): Bacteria > Patescibacteriota > Minisyncoccia > Phycocordibacterales > UBA5272 > UBA11704. Next base: position 2,451 of record JAYUCW010000039.1, on the reverse strand, counting down.
ATAAGGCTCACCGTACTTCGTCGTTTCATTATTACTTTCTTTCAAAAAAATGATGTCTATGACATCGGTTAAAGAACTTCTTAACTCCCCTATTTTTATACCATACATAATACTCCCACGTCAAAGCAAACTATTTTTCCAAAATCTTTAAAATCTTACCTGCCTCTACAATACTCTTAGGAGAGGTGATTGTACTCCGGCGTTGTCACAGACACTTTCACAGGAAAATCTTTATGATGCTACATTTGCACGAAAAATGAAAGAAGAGAAAATGATATAAAAATCACTTTTCTCTACACAAAAGTACCCGTGATAAAATGCATACACTTAGAGATTTCTTTACATGACAAGTAGTCTAGTAAGTTAATTTTTGTTAAACCAAGCTTTCTGCCAATCCTTCATCATTTTAATTTCTGTGGTTTGAGCACTAATAATATTCTTTGCAAGCGCAACTAACTCAGGTCTTTTCGACGTTGTTAAAGCAGCTTGTGCCATAACGACAGCTCCTTGGTGATGCGTAATCATTTCACTTAAAAATGCTTTATCAAACTCTGCTCCTGTTTTTCCTTGCAAACTAGCCATCATGGTATTCATAGTACTTTCCATTCCCATGCTTTTATCCATCATAGTACCATCAGACATCGTATGACCTCCAGCTGTAGAGCTCATCTGGGTTGGCATACCATCTCCTCTTTGTACACCAACTACATATCCAATTCCTAACCCTATTAATAAGGAGATCGTGACAACAAATGGTGTATTATTTTTCATATAATTTACTTAGTTAATAATTACATTGACATAGTTCTCATTTGAACAATCATTACCAACATCCACAAACACATCAAGATCATAAACAATGATTCAATAAGTGTGATCTTTGATAAGGGCAACTTAAAGTACGTACCGAGACACATACAATGAAGTTTTTCCTTCTTTAAAAGTGACTTTACTACACCATACAGACTAACACTATAGATAGCGAGCGCAATAAGTGTCGATGGGAGGACAAACATTTGAAAGATGAACATAACTCCTAATAAAATTTCTACAAAAGGGTACATCTTACCATAGATCTTAAATCTTTTCGCTATTGGATCATACTGCACAAAGCCTTTCACGAATGCTTCCACATCATACAATTTAAAAAGGCCAAATACTACAAGCACAAAACCCATAAAATGGGACATAAAATCTGGAGCAGTATTAAATTTAACACTTTGGGTCGCTGCCATAAAAGCCAAAGCATACGCAGCTAGTAAAGGCCAGTATGATATCACTGATGTACGTATGTTATCTATATTTTTGTTTCTGTGATTCATATCATTTTTTTATGTGTACATTCCAGAAAAAACTAGGTGTCTACTACGTAATGTGAAGTTTTTTATTTATCCTGTTGATCTAGCTTAACTGCAGCTTCTACAGTAGAAACACTTTTACCCATGACGAATAACTTAATAATTGCAATTGCAATAAGCCAATAGACGAACATGGCAAGTAAAGTTGTCCACTCAAAAATAGAACCCTCAACTCGTGATATTTTAAAGACACTTAGGAACGGCAGCACAAATGGGTACGTGACCCCATAGATGAAACTTGTAAATCCAGCACCAGCATTAGCAGCAAGTAATTTAAGAACAAATCTAAATGCCATAAGCGCTTCAAGAATTCCCAGAATATACCAAACAATTTGTGTTCCACGGTGCAATGGTTTTGTCCGTGGAGAATTATATGAGTCCATAGTTTTTTATTGAGAAAGTTAATAATGCAATTATGTAATGCCATTATAAGTATATCATCAAAAGTAGGTTTTTTAATACAAAATTAATGTATTTAATCAACCTACCTTTAGAATGGGAGGATGTCTCGGGAATATAATCAAGATTTTTCTCTTTAGTGCCGGAGGAGAGACTCGAACTCTCACACCTTGCGATACACGATTTTGAGTCGTGCGCGTCTACCATTCCGCCACTCCGGCATTATTTGTTTTTCTCTAATTATGTTAATTTAGAACATTATACAAGCACTTTACCTATATAAGGAATGTGATCATTCACTGGTCGAAAGTCTGCTGACTGTTCGACATCTTCGCGGCCGAGCCGACTCGAAGATTATACACTAATTAATGCTTTACGAGAATGGAAAGGTATAGTAGTATATATTTCTGACTTTCCGACGTTTCGGATTGCAGAAAAAACCGAGGAGTTTTTTACATGTCGAAAAAGACAAGCAGGACAGTTGAGATAAATGAAGCAGAAAAACTTCAACTTGAAGGAGCCATTGCTCTGGCTCTCATTTCCGCACCAAACCCTTTCTTGTGGCACACACGAACTATATCAATCGACAACATCGTTGAAGAAGTTCGCAACTTCCTTAGCTGGTCAAAAAAACAAGTAAAGCGCATCATTAACGCCATCAAGGAAGCTCTTGTCAGTTGGCTGCCTGCTGGGT
>JAYUCW010000038.1:0-5385 GCA_043740125.1 Minisyncoccota bacterium | reverse complement strand
ATATGTTATTTTTGTTTAAATCTCTAGTATTCTTTTTCACAGCTGTTGTGTATACGCTCATAGAATATCTCTACAGTGTTATTAAAAATGACGGAAGGCATATTGATGAACAAACGAAAAATGCTGTATACAGTGGCGTCATACTTATTTTTACAGAAACAACGAGCGTTCTCATTTTTCTTTTTCTTACAACAAAACTCTATACATATCTGTGGGGGAGTGTACAGAGTGTAAATCTTTTTCAGCTTGTGATAGCTGTTATTCTTATTGATATTCTGTATTATTTCTACCACAGAATACATCACAGTAATTCAAAATTATTTGCCATTCATAAAGTACACCACATTGGAACAAAATATAATTTATCTCTTGCACTCATGCTTCCGTGGGTAGGACAAGCATCTATCTATTGTGTGCTGGTGCCACTCATTTTTCTTCAAATCACTCCATATACTATTATTACTGCTTATTTTTTCTTACTAACGTATCAATTTTTCTCTCATATTTCGTATCTACAGTTACCAAAATGGTGTGATTGTTTTCTTGTGACGCCACGTAATCATAGAATTCATCATTATAAGGACAGGTTCAGTCAGAATCATAACTTCGGAGCAGTATTTTCTATTTGGGATAGACTATTCTCTACATATACTGCCATTGAAATAAAAAATGAGAGTACTTTTGGTGTAAAAGGATATAAGCAAAAAAACTTTCTTGAGTTTCAGAAAGAAACAATTTTGCAATTTTTAAAAAATAAAGGATAGCTTTAGAAACAGTAAAGTTGGCTTATTGCTCTCTTATTTTTTGCCAGACATTGCTATGTCGGTGTATACTTATGACCATGAATCCATCTGATGAAGAAATTACAGAAATAACTGATAAAAAATTAGAAGAAATAGAAACTCTTTTAGAGCCTCAAGCAATTCCTCTCGAGCGCATTGTACGACATACTGATAATAACGATCATTATCGAGAACCAGTAGAATCTGATAGCGTTGATGAAGTAACTCAGCCACCACTTGATGTGGTTTTAGAAAATACCAGTGAAGGAGAAAATAAAGTTCTAGATGAAGAGCAAGTATCGCCACTTCCTGCTTTTGAATTATCTACAGAAGAAGCTAGTAACGAAAGTTATGCCGATTCTCCAGTAGTTACAGCTCCTTTACTGTCATCTGATACTGTCTATCATACAATTTCTGGCGGGCCAGAAACATTAAATGATATTATCGCTCATGAGCAGGCGCTTCATCCACAACCGTTACCACAAAATAGTCAAAACCATAACCCATACATTTCTTCTGGGTATACAATTCCAAACCCAGAGTATATTGGTAATCAAGTTATTACTGTTGAAGAACAAAATAATTTTTGGATAGGTTTCTTTCTTTTTATTATGGTAATTATTGGTGGAGGAATGACGTATGTTTTCTTTTTCATGCCAGAAATTTTTGACCAAGCTTTTCAAGCCATTGGAGTAATTAAAGATCAATTACTTAAAAAGTAATTATTTAGAAAGGTTTTATACTTAGTTATTATAATGCTAGAAATAATTTAGAAAAACTAGCGTTATTCTAAAAAATGTGTTATTATAGCAGCCATCTAAGCGGCATTGTCCGCTTCGTATTTTTCTAGGAGTTTTTATTTTATTAGCAACACCCCTAGCATGTTCCTACGCTTGCCGAGAAACTCTTCGCTTCCAAGAAGCGAACCTGCTGATTCGGCCAAGCTTCTCGAACTAGCAACTAACCACTACCCCTCATGCAACAAGAAATTCGTAACATCGCTATTATCGCCCACGTGGACCATGGTAAGACCACGCTTACTGACGCACTCATGAAGCAGTGTGGTGTTGGTGTTGAAGGTCAAACTATGGACTCTAATCCAATGGAAAAAGAACGTGGTATTACAATCACTGCAAAAAATACTTCAGTACCCTACAAAGGTGTGAAGATTAATATCTTGGATACTCCAGGTCACGCGGACTTCGGATCAGAAGTGGAGCGAGTACTTCGAGCTATTGACTGTGTACTTTTGGTGGTAGATGCGCAAGAAGGTCCTATGCCACAGACCAGATTTGTTCTCAAGAAGTCTCTTGAACTCGGTATCAAACCTATTGTTGTTATAAATAAGATAGACAAACCAGCAGCAGATGCATCACGTGTGCATGACGAAGTGTTCGAGCTCTTCCTTGAACTTGGTGCCTCAGACGAACAACTCGACTTCACAACTGTTTACGCTATTGGACGCCAAGGTGTCGCAATGAAGCATATGGATGACGAGCGAAAGGACCTCACGCCACTCCTTGATATCATTTTGGAAAAGGTTCCAAAGGCAACCGGAGATATCAACAACCCGTTTAAGGCGCAAGTGTTTAACCTTGCATATGACAACTTCCTTGGACGTATCGCTATCGCTCGTATTTATGACGGAGTTGCAAAAGTTGGAGAAGAAATCACTGTGAAGAAAGCAACAGGTGAGACACGAAAAGGAAAGATTACAAAGATCTATACTTTTAATGGTATTGCTCGAGTGGACGCTGATACGGCTGAAGCGGGAGACATCGCGATGATCGCAGGATTTCCTGATATCTTTATTGGTGAAACATTTGTGAAAAACGCTGACCAAGAGCCAATGGATGCTATTCATATTGACGAACCAACTATTGCGCTTAACTTCCTCGTAAACGACTCACCTTTTGCAGGTAAGGAAGGAAAGTTCGTGACAGGTCGTCAGATTCGTGACCGTCTCGAGAAAGAACTTGAGATCAACGTTGGACTTCGAGTTGACTTTGATACTGATAAGTATCTCGTGTATGGTCGTGGAGAGCTTCATATTGGAGTGCTCCTTGAAACAATGCGTCGTGAAGGATATGAACTACAAGTGTCACAGCCACAAGTTATTTTCCATGAGAAAGATGGTGTGAAGGAAGAGCCATATGAAGAGCTTGTGATTGATGTACCTGTTGAGTCAAGTGGTGTCGTGATGGAGAAGCTTGGTCGTCGAAAGGCTATGATTACCGATATGAGTGAGAAGCATGGAGTCAACCGTATCAAGGCGGAGATCCCAACTCGTGGTCTTCTTGGGTATCGTGGAGAGTTCGTGATTGATACAAAAGGGTTAGGGATCCTTTCTGCTCGATATCTTAAGTTCGGACCATATGCAGGAGAGATAACTCGTCGTCTTGTAGGGTCTATGACGTCCATGGCAGCAGGTAAGTCACTCGCGTTTTCACTATGGAACTTGCAAGATCGTGGTGTGATTTATATCCTCCCTACAACAGAAGTATACGAAGGTATGGTTATAGGTAATACTTCAAAAGGTGAAGAGATGATGGTCAACCCGACGAAAGGAAAACAACTTTCTAACATGCGTTCATCTGGCGCTGATGAAGCTATCGTACTTGTTCCAGCATGGGAAATTAGTATTGAAAGAGGTCTAGAAATCATGAACGCCGATGAGTATCTTGAAGTGACACCAAAGTCAGTGCGTTTGCGCAAGCAATTATTGACCGAGAGTGAGAGATCACGATCAGGTCGCAAGAGCTAATCTGTTTCGTGTTTGTCATTCCCGCAACGGCGGGAATCCAGGTTGTATGAAAAAACACAAATCACATAAAAAAAACTACCGCACGCAGGTAACTCCTGCGAAGCGTAGTTTTTTTGCTAAAGCTTTTAGAAATCTTGGACTGGCTATTCTTCTTGTTACTTTATTTTTTTCGACGATGTATGGGTTCCGATGTTTTGCCACAAAAGTGTGTGGCTCTATCATTGTCGATAAAATTATTCGTCATGGTATGACAGTTCTCATGCCAAAGGGTGCCCTTGAAGTAGAAGTTGCTGATACTCAAGCATCTCGTGAGCTAGGACTTTCTGGAAGAGAGAAGATAGGGGACGACGAAGGACTGCTATTTGTTTTTGACGAGCCAGGACGTTATGGTTTTTGGATGAAGGATATGAAGTTCTCACTTGATATGGTATGGATTAACCAAAATGGTGTCGTGGTAGATATCGAAAGAAATGTCACTCCAGAATCATATAAACAAAAGAAGACCTATATCAATCAATCTGAGGCCTCATATGTGTTAGAAATTAACGCGGGACTGGCGGAGAAGTTTGGACTTTATCTTGGCTCAAAGGTAAAAATCACCGATTAAAAATAAAATTCTAGCGAACTACTCGACTTTCCTGATATAAGTTTGGTCGCCCTACTGGCATGTAGGTCTTTCCGAACATTATATCAGTCCAAGTCTTCGTATTTCATCCAGAATTTTGTTTTTATAATAGGACTGTCTGATAAAATACGAAAAAGAAAGAGCGGCATCTTACGATGCCGCTCTCCCATTTGTGTTCTACCTATAAGCCGAATTCTGTCCGTGTAGTTACCTACACTGTGTAATCATGTATCTGGGCGCCGTGTTACCACTGAGCTCAAGCGACACCTCCGCAACAAGGCGGATACGGTCTTGCACCCACGTAAGGATTTAGCCGTTTCAATTGTATGTTGCCATACACATCATCCGTATTGCTACGGAGCCACTTGCTTTCGCTCCTGGCGTCACTGCTCGCACCTCTATGATTACTCACGACGGGCGTTACCCGCTACGCTTACTTTATTTAAAAAATTGAGTGTTCGGACTTTCCTCTCTCGGGACTACATTGAAAGCCATAAGAGCGATTACCCAGTAGAACTTTGTAACAATACAATTAAATAACATAAAAAGCAAGCAATTCCGTGCCAGTATTGATATTTTTTGGTAGTATGTAAAGTACTATGATTCTCAAAAACTCAGCTCTACTTGCGATATTTTCTATACTCTCGGTGCTTCTCGGAATTGTGCGGGACAGACTTTTAGCTACTCATGTAGGAGTGGGTCCGATACTCGATATTTATAACGCTTCTTTTCGCCTGCCAGATTTTCTTTATGCAATGTCACTTGCATTTGTTACGGCAGGGACTGTTGTGCCATTTTTAACTATAGAAAATAAATCAGGAAATGTTGTTGACCCACGACATAAGCTATCGTCTATCTCGCTATTTTTTGGCGGAGCTGCTTCTTTGATTGCTGTATTTATTATAATCACAATACCACTCTATGCTCGACTTATTGTGCCTGGATTTACGGATGACCAAGTACAAACGTTCATCAGTGTGACTCGTATCATGATGCTACAGCCGATACTCCTTGGTGTCACGTCCCTCATATCATGCTTCGCACAACTGAAGAATCATTTTGTACTCTATGGTATCGCGCCGCTTGGGTATTCTGTTGGAATTATTTTCGGAATAGTAGAGCTTTACCCGCTTTATGGAGTGCACGGTCTTATCTACGGAGTCTTAATAGGTGCTCTTATGTCACTTGCTATCCAAGTGTGGTCACTACGTCAT
>JAYUCW010000037.1:0-13211 GCA_043740125.1 Minisyncoccota bacterium | reverse complement strand
TAAGCGCGTCGAAGTTATACCACTCACTCTCAAGTTCAGGCCCATCAACCACATCAAAACCAATCTCCATAAAAATCTGCGCAACTTTATCAACAGCTTGTGTAATTGGGTGAAAATGTCCAGTCATTTCTATATACTATCAAATTTATAAGATATTAAGAAGTGCGAAAAACAAGACTGTAGACTTTAGACTGTAGCCCAATACAATGCAAAGCGTGACCACTTCTTGGTCACGCTTTGCATTACAAGCTACAGTCTAAAGTCTACAGTCTATTTCTTGGTGTCCTGCAACACCCAATCGTTCTTTCTATGAGTAAACGTGTCAAAAATTGCACGAGAAAAAATCATTACAAAAAGTGGTATAAGTATAGGCATGCTTAAAAAGTAAACAGGAAAGTTACGATGAAGTTCTTGTTTATCATCAGATAACTTATTAGCAACATAGAGCATAAATAAATAAATAGTAAGCGCAGTCATCCCTAAGAATCCAATGATAGTTGTATCCATGTAGAAGAGATCGAACTTTGGCAAACTTACATGAAGACCAGATAACATCAATCTATTGATAATTAACACATATTGTTTAATAACTGAATAACAGGCGAAAGTTGCTGCATACAACCCATAGAACATAAATACAAAAGCAAACGGTAGCGTGAACATACCGAAATTACCATACTCTTTTTTAAAGAAGATTGTTTTATAGTCAAGAGAGTTTTCCAGAAATCCACGACTCCAACGAAGGCGTTGATAGAAATACCCGCGAAATGTTGCAGGGCCAATTGTGTAGACAAGAGCCTTATGTGAATTCATGATCTTAAGATGATTTTTGTGCATACGAAGTGTTATTTCGTAATCTTCCGTATTGTGTGCTTTTTTATAATTACCAATAGTAGCAAAAATTTCTCGCTTAAAAATAGAAAAAGGTCCTGGTGTTACTTGAATGGCATCTAACTGACCAAAGCTTTTACGTAAAAATACTCCAAGTAAATATTCAATTGCTTGAATACGCTGAATAATTGTCTTGGGAGATCTAATATGAATACAGGGCGTTACCGCCATAGCTTCTTTATGATACACAAAATATGAAACAATAATTCGAAGAGCATCTTTATCCACAAATGAATCAGCATCAAGACATCCAAATAATTCCCCTTCTGCTAGAGAAAGAGCGTAATTAACCGCCGTATGCTTACCTCCATTTTCTTTTGTAATTGATAGAATCTGGTCTTTATGCTCTGCTTCATATTTTTTGGCAATCAAAAGTGTGTTATCAGTACTCCCATCATCAACAACAATGATAGCCAGTTTATCTTTTGGGTAGTCAAGAAGGAGGAGTGAGTCTAAAGTTCCCGCAAGAGTTTTCTCTTCATTCCAGCAAGGAACAGCAATAGTAACACTTGGATATGAGCTAAGCATTTGATCCTCTTCTTCTTTTATTTTCTTTTTATTTTCAAAAAAAGAAATCAGAAGAAGTACTTGGAAGTACAATGAAAGGAATATAAATGGATACATGAAAGCTTGGAGAATGTTTCCTATCATAATGAGAATGTGGAGGGTAGAAGAAAAAAAGTAGTGTTATAGTGATCACATAATGAACTACTTTAATTTCTTAGTTGTTGTTGCGGTTACCTCAGAGGTTGTTGTAGCTTCTTTCAACGTATCAGGTAGAAGTGCCTCAAGTTCTTGAATCGATTTATATCCAGTATACATCGTATCCTCAATCACAAGAGCAGGAAGTGGTGACGGATTAATCTTATAAATAGTCTTTAAAGAATCAATCACTGAAAGAGAAAGATCGTAGTCAAATGAATAGACTCGTAGCTCTGGATATTTTTCTTTTAAACGAGTAAGGACAAAACCTTCTTTTTGACAATCCGTACATGTTCCTTTATTTGAATAAAAATAAATAATAAATACTTGTTTCTTTTTACTACCACACTTTTCTGCAAGTTTTTTGGAGAGGAGATAGTCTTTTACTTGAAGAAGTGAATAATATTTTTTAAGATACATAACATCAGCATCTTTTTCTCCTCGTTCACTTTCAGTATGAGCAAGCTTATCCCCAAGAGCATTTAGTTCAGGTGAGAGCATTGATTCACTTACATTTTGACATGAGACTTCTTTAAGAAGGTCAAATTGTGTTTCACTTGAGAGGATATCAATTGCAATACTATCTTGAATGAATTTTACATTTTCTACACGCTTATTTGAAAAAAAATTTGAAGCAAAAAAAGCTGTTGCAAAAATTGCAGTAGTTACAAAAAACGTGAATATATATTTTTTTGTATCGATCATGAGATGTAAGGTATAGAGAGTAGAATCATAAAAAGTAACGATACAATGTAATTAGTAATTACATTGTAAGTACTAAAAATATCTAACTCTCAAGTGATAAACGTACCAAGAAAAAAGACTTCGATTTTAAGAATTCAACATCTTAAAAAATCGGGAGCCGCTTCTCAGACTCGAACTGAGGACCTACTGTTTACAAAACAGTTGCTCTACCAACTGAGCTAAAGCGGCTTATTATATTTATTGCACCGACATGCTTTGCGGACACTTGAACATTCTACCAACTGTATCAAAAACTTGGTAGTTTTTGATATCTTCGCGGCCGAGCCGTCTCGAGCCAAAGCGGCTTATTATATTTATTGCACCGACTCACTATGTGCATACTTGAACAGTCTACCAACTTGCGTCCTAGTCTGCTGACTACGGACATCTTCGTCGCCTTCGCTCCTTGAGCCAAAGCGGCTTATTATATTTATTGCACCGACTCACTAACCGACATGCTTTGCGGACACTTGAACAGTCTACCAACTGGGCCGAAAGCTTGCATAGAATTAGTTATTCTTAAGGTAACGTAGAAAATATTCTAGCATATTCAACAACCTATGTCACTTTTTTGTAATCTTTTTATCCTCTTTACCAAGTTAACAACTAACATGACAAAAGAGCTTCAACAAATCTACAAACTCATGTAGTAGACTTATAAAAGCTCTTTAGTATATATCTAGAATGTACACACGAATGACTCAACGTATAGTTTGAATCTAAAGCCTACTTATTAAGCAGTTTATTAAGCAGTTTTTTTCATTTCTTTATCTTTGTAAGTAAGCGTCATCCTTTCTTCATTGGCATCAAAAAGTGTGATTGAAAAATCATAACTCTTTCCAAGTGATAGCGCTGTACGGAGCTTCGCTTCATCTCCAAAATCAGAAACATGAACAAGCCCAGCAACACCCTCTTCGATAGAAACGAGAGCTCCATGCTTGTTGAATTTAATCACAACACCAGCTACTTCATCTCCTTTCTTATACTTTGAAGCTGCTTCTTTCCATGGATTTTCCTTAAGGGCTTTAAGTGAAAGAGAAATTTTATTATCCTTAACCTCAATGATCTTAGCTTTTACCTTATCAGAAACTCGAGCATATGCTTTAGTATCTTCAACAAGACCCCAGTCAATCTCACTCTTGTGAACGAGTCCTTCAACACCATCAGCTAACTTGATAAAGATACCGAACTCTACAACACCAGTGACTGTTCCTTCCACCTCATCTCCAACCAGATACGTTCCAAGTGCAACTTCTTTATTCTCCTTAGAGCCACCATCTTTTTCTGAGAAAATAAGTTTTCCTTCTTTAGGAATTGCTGAAATAATAGAAACAGAAATACGCTTTCCGATAAGTTTTTTAAGCTCACGAAGAATCTTGTCTTTGTCACCGTCTTCAATACGTGGATATTTGTCTTCCTTCAATTGTGAAGCAGGGAGGAATCCTGGCATACCTTGCCATTCGATGATGAGTCCACCTTTATTAGCATCTTTAACCACGAGATCCATAATACGCTTATCTTTGATTGCAAGTTCCGCATCGTTCCACATTAATGCCTGACGAGCTTCCTTAAGTGAGAGCTCTACATAACCATTCTTATTTTCACGAAGAACAATCTTAGCCGAAATAGTATCTCCGATGTTAATACGCTTAATAACATCTCGTGCATTCATGAACTCGATACCATAGATGATACCAGTACCTGCGACGCCTAAGTCGATGTACAGCGCTGACTTTTCGATAGCCACAACGATACCTTCTGTAATGTCTTCTTCTTTAAAAATAACTGCGTCAATTGCATAACTTGCAACTTCTTGAACTACTTTGTCTCCTTTTGTTGTTACTGTTGGTGTCATAAAAAATTAAAATCCCGCACGCAAAATGGGGAAGTTCCACTGCGGACTGGTTTCTGATTACTTTTAATCACTAAGCGGATTAAACAATTTTCAGGGTTACGCCAGAACGGTATCTAGTAATATAGAATACTCATAATACTACAACAACTACAAGTAAATAGCAAATCAATTTTTGAGACATATTCTTAAGAATATTTGACATACCTAATAAATAAAGGATCCTCTCAGGAAACTGACGAGGTAGCGGGAGTTGTGATTAAGTTCAACAAGCACGGTGCACTCGTATCTATCGCAGATAGGTGTAGCAGGTCTTGTCCAATGTCTGATTTTGGAGATGAATCCAAGCTTAACTCAACACTTTCACTTGGAAAGAGTTACAACTTCTCAATCACATTATTTGATGTAAATGAAGAGAGAATAACCTTAACATATAGGGAAGTGAAGAAGGCAGCGTAACAGCTATTAGCTATTGGCAGTTTGCCTTTAGCTAAATACCAATAAAAGTAAAGAGCCGCCCGAAGGGCGGCTCTTTACTTTTATTACCAAAAAATAGTTGACACAATATTTAATTCATGATATAGTAAACACCCGCTCGTTACATAAGGTTTTTTATGACATTGCTCATCAAAGGACTAACAGAAGATCAAAGTAAAGCAGTTGTAAAACTTAAAAAATACCAGAGAAAGAAATTCTTTCGCGGTATCAGCATAAAATTTTTAATCGTAGACTTCAAGAGATCAAATATCTTGCGAGCAACTGATCCGACAAAAGCTGATTCCAATGAACAAGCACTCTTTGCCCTCTGCGGCTACGACCCCTCTAACACAAGCTAAGCATTCCGCTTCTTTGTTACTGGGGTCTTTTTATATGCTTCCACGAAAGCAACAATTTTTTTATACTCACTCTGAAGTAACGCCCGTTTAGAATTATCATGTGAAAGTGACTCAATGTACTGAATATTTTGTTCTGCATTTTTACCAAGTGATTCCATAAAATCAAGAAAATATTTTCTATACTCTTTATCAAAAGCTTCTGGCCTGTTGATAGAAAAAGAATCCCCGGCAAGTTGAGTAACACAGCTTCCTAAGGATGCTCCAACTTTTTCAATATAGTCAGCTTCTTTGGCAATGAGTAGTTTTGGTCTATCAAGACCTAAAACGCCATACTCATTTTGATAACATTTAACGTTCGCTTTTTCACCATAGAGAAGAAATTTATCTCGAAGACTTCCAACTTTTTTATCAAAAATAATACCTTCTGTGGCTGTCGTTACATCAATCAAGAATGTCATCTTTGGCGGAACATCTTTTGGTGCGTCAGGATCATCACTCCCTACCCAAATATTTTCTATTTCAACAACAAGATCAATAAACGAATTACCTTGATCGTCTTGTTTAGAGGTTTTTGTAACTTTTGCTCGTAAGCATTCTCCAAGTCTTCCTTCTTTGTTAGCAAAAAGTGGCATAGATTCTGCCAGTTGCGAAACTACTCCATGTTCATTGTTGTGAAGAAAGTTATCTTTAATAACATCCACACTGGAAGTTACTGCGTGATCACTATAATACTTTTTAAGATCAAAATCTTGCTGTTTCTCTTTATAAAGTCGTATATAATCAAAATAGTTTTCGTGACGATAAATAGTTTTATCAAAAGAAGCCGCACTTAAAAGATTTTGAATATTTTGCTTTTGTATTTGTGGACCATCTGCCACTTTTAATTCTTGTCGGGGAGCTCTTTGGAATGCCATATAAAAGTATTAATTATAAATTACATCCCATTATACACCTCCATTGCTTTTTGGTAACCATTTTCGGTAATTGACTTTATGGCACCGAGTACTCGAGCAGCAATAGCACGAAGATGTTCTTCTTCGCGTTCGTTGATCTGACCCATGACATAGCCTTGTACTGCTTCTCCGTGTGGTGGCTTGATCTCCATACCATCTACATTAGGTGGCGCAATCCCAATACGAATACGAATAAAATCTTTTTTTTGTAATGCATCGATTATACTCTTCACCCCATTATGCCCACCATCTCCCCTATCAAAAGAAATTCGAAATGTGCCATACGGTAAATCCTTATCATCATACATCACAATAATCTCTCGTCCTTCATGATAGTTAAGATACTCACCTACAGATTTTCCACTTTCATTCATAAATGTAGTCGGTATCATAATTTCACAATCACGAATGTTCATGACATCACCTTTAATCATCGAAAGAAGTACACGTGCAACATTGTGACGTGTACGAGCATACTTACTTCCAGGATTCCCAAGTGGGATGAGGGTGTAGGTCATGAGGGTAGTATATCAGCAACCAAGACAACAGACATCAGACGAACAGACAACAGATTTAGATACAAATACCAACAAGTAATCAAGCACCTTACGTAGTACTTATAGATTTCTTATTGAATGGTCTGAAGTCTGTTCGTCTGATGTCTGTTGTCTCACCCCGCATTCTTGCAACTCTTGCCACAACTCTATATACTGAGCTCACAATGTTTTCCTCCATCACAAATGTCATCTTAAATTCAGTTTCTGACATGATACAGAATCCTGTTTCGCTCACTATCTTTGGAATCCTCACGTTAATTGTTATAGCACTTTTAATCGCTATGTTCTCATCGTCTGTACGAGACTTCCTTGTCTATATAAAACTCCTTGAAGAAGATGAAGAGCCGTCATCCCTTCTTCTGTGGATCATCGGAATTATTATTTTAGTAAAACTAATACAAGCATTTCTTGTGCAACCATTCATTGTTGATGGAGCGTCCATGCTTCCGACATACCATAACAAAGAATTTCTCCTCGTGGACAAGTTTTCATATCAAATTAAAAACCCAGTACGTGGGGATATTATGATTTTTAAGTTATACGAGAATAATAACAACCCATACGAAGGTAAGCACCTCATCAAGCGTGTTATAGGACTCCCTAGTGAACGTGTTGTCGTAAAAAATGGCATAACAACTATCTACAATTCCAAAAACCCATATGGCTTCGTACTTAATGAATCATATGTTTCTTTTAAAGAGATTTCGAAAGATGTTGACCTTACTCTTGATGACCATCATTACTTTGTTATGGGTGATAACCGCGCACAAAGTTATGATAGTCGTGACTGGGGACCACTGGATGCTATAAATATTAAAGGACAAGTACTTTTCCGAGTATACCCATTCAAACAAGCAGGGTATGAGCCAGGAAGATATTCTTTTACTAAATAATTAACTGTTATCTAAAAAATTACGCTGTATGAACGAAAATGAAAAACAAGTAAAAAAAGAAACTCCAACATCCCTTAAGGGAATGGAGGATTTGATTGATGACAGATATTACGCGTTCCAAGGTCTTTTTGAAAAAGCTCAAGAGGTTGCAGTCTACTATGGATTCAAACCTATCGAAACTCCTCTCCTTGAACACGAAGAAGTTTTTGTTTCAGCTATTGGAGAAGGAACAGATATTATTGACAAAGAAATGTATACCTTCAAAACAAAAGGTGGAGATAAGCTCGCAGTACGACCTGAGTACACAGCTGCCGTTATGCGAGCATACCTTGAACATGGTATGCAGACGCTTCCTCAACCTGTCATGCTCTATTCATACGGTCAAACATTTCGCCATGATAAGCCACAACGAGGTAGATGGAGACAGTTTCGACAATTTAACTTAGAGATTTTGGGAACTTCGAAGTCTATTGCAGACGCGCTCATTATTCGTACCCTTACCACTATTCTTGAAGAGTATGGCTTCAAAGATCTTATCGTTGATATTAACTCAATGGGAGATCTAGAAACGCGCCCAGCATTTATTAAAGAGCTTATCAATTACTACAAAAAGCATCTTGATGGGCTTTGTAAAGATTGTCTTGAGCGTATCAAAACTAATCCCCTTCGTCTTTTAGATTGTAAGCAAGAACAATGTCAGATATTTAAGGAGAATGCACCTTCATCACTATCGTACCTTTCTAATGACGCACGAAATCACTTTAAGGAAGTACTTCAGTACTTAGAAGAAATGGGTATCGCCTATAGAGTAAACAATTCACTTGTGCGTGGACAAGCATACTACACACGTACGGTTTTTGAAGTGATAAAAGTTGATATTGATGAGAACGGAAAAGAAAAAGAAATCTCAATTACAGGAGGTGGCCGCTATGACAACCTTGCGAAAATGATGGGGAGTAAAAAAGAGGTTCCTGCTATCGGCACAGGACTCAGTATGGAACGCATCATGATGTTCCCTGAGTGTAAGAATATTCCACCGAGAATTATAAAGACTCCAAAAGTATATTTCATTCAACTAGGATTTGAGGCGAAATTAAAAAGTCTTTGTGTTATGGAAACTCTCAGAAAAAATAGAATCCCTGTCTATCAATCCATTTCAAAAGATTCCCTCGGTGCACAACTAGCTCACGCAGAAAAAATGGAGACACCATACTGTATTATTTTCGGACAAAAAGAAGCGATGGACAACACGGTTATTGTAAGACACATGAACACACGTTCACAAGATACAGTGAAGATTGATGCGCTTTCGGATTATATTAAGCATTTGAAGTAGTGGCTAGTGACTAGTGGTTAGTTGCTACTAAATACAGGATTCAGAATACATTAACATAAGAAAGGGAGGCGCTTCGCGCCTCCCTTTCTATAATTCCTATTTCTTGTTATCTATGCTAGTATTCCATCAGAGTTTCAACTTTACTGGAGAAAATAAATGACCCCCAACCCAGAAGACTTAGTTGTTATTATTGTTGAAGTTAGCTCACCGGAGGCGCTTCACTTCTTCTCTTACGGTTGCAGATATGGAGACGATTCCCATCGGTTTTACTTCAAAGAGTTTTCACCAATACGGCTTGAAAAGTATCCGAGTAGGTACTTTTTCTACACCCTGTACTCTCAGTCTGAACTTGAAGAACTGTACAGAAAAGTCGATATGGCTCACCGAATTGAGCCTGTTGATAATCTGATGTGGGCAAGAGAAGGTGCTCCCTACAGAACGTTTCGCACAAGTAATCTGGAAATGATGACCAGGCTTGGGAAGTTCGAAATTGTCCCAATCTCAGAAGTCCCTCTGAAGGAACTCTAGGACTGACAGATACATACCATTATGTGATTGATGAAATCTTTGGAGAAACAAGCCAAGGAGCCGAGAAGAAGAACTACATTATTGAGTTCCCAAATCAAAACTCTGCCTTAGGTGGTGTCCGAATGCTACTGGAAACACTTAAAGTGTCAAAGGATACTGTACGTTTTGGGACAATACAAGGCCATGGTTGGTTCCTATCAGTTACTCTCACTAAGGAGGAGATGTCAAAACTCGATGAAGCTTATGATGACTATGACCTTTGTCTGACGGAACATTCAGTCGAAATCCCAGCAGAAAAACTTGGGTTCTGCGAAATCGAGAATGCTCTTGTATCAAACCTGAAGGAAAAAACTGGAAGTTAAGCAAAAAGATGACTTCCTGCTTCTCTGTCTTTCTTTGAATCAAAATTGGGCACATTGTGCTCCAATTTTTTATTTTTAATAATTTGTAAAAAATAAGGCTTTATGGTAGAATTGCACCTACATATGTCAAACGTCAACGTAGAAGTAAAAAAGAACGCGAGCGAAAACGCTCTTTCGCTCATTCGCCGTTTCCAGAAGCGAGTACAGGAATCAGGAGTACTTCCTCGAGTTCGAGGTATTCGTTATAATGATCGCCCACTTTCAGATCTTAAGACCAAGCGAGCCAAGCTTAAGAAATTAGCGAATCTAGCAAAGTATGAGGATGACAAGAAGATGGGGAAGGTCATCGAACGAAAGAAAGGTCGCCGATAAGAACTCCATATTGGACCTCATCTACTGCGTTGCATACAATTTTTATTCCCGCGAAGTACTTGAATCAGCAGATTCACGACTTTGTCGTAAATAAATCTCTTAGTCCTAAAAATTATATGCACCTTGTAGCTAAGGCACAATCTGAACTTCTTGGATATAAATTGGATATAAACACGAGAAAGGAGCGCCTGCGGCGCTCCTTTCTCCACTGACTCTTTAGGGATATACTACTACCATGGCTCTTACAGAACTTCACAACCTCACTATTATCCGAAAAAAAGGAAATCTTCCTTCTATCCCCTACCTCAGTATTAAAGAAAAGCTTCTTGGTAAGAACTACATCCTTACTATTATTTTTTGTAGCCCAGATGAGTCACAACTACATAATAAAACCTATCGAGACAAAGATTACCCGACAAATATACTCTCATTTCCACTTGCAGAAAATGAAGGTGAAATCTATATTTCACTTTCTACAGCACGAAAAGATGCTCCTAAGTTCGATATGTCCTACATCAAGTTCCTTCACCTTCTTGTCATTCACGGCTGTCTTCATTTGAAAGGACACGATCATGGTAGTACAATGGAAGAGTTAGAAAAAAACTATTTAAACACATTTTCCCGTGGCTCGTAATCAAGAAGTAATGATAATAGGTATCGATATTGGAAGTGGGAACCTTCGCGCAGTTGGGGCTATTCGTTATGAGAATAAAAAATACCCAAGTGTCGTTGCAACCTATAAAAAATCATTAGATGGTATGGACCGTGGGAACATCATTGACGAGCGAGAAGTTGCAAACGCTATCTCTGAAGCAGTTCTTGCTTTAGAAGAACAATCAGGCGTCACTACCATGCATACACTTATTTCACTAGGAGCAACCGGGCTCTCATCTCATCATGCGAGTGGTTATGCACAAGTATCTCGTGGAGACGCATCCATTACTGATCTTGATATAGAAAATGCTATCAAAGATGGAAATCGTGCTATTCCTGATATTCGTAACAAATCCATCGTACATGCTATCCCCATGGATTATAAAGTCGACGGAAATAAAATCCAAGGAAGTATCATCGGGGTTCGTGGAAATAAACTAGAGACAAAAACACTTTTTGTTACCTATCCGCTCCAATGTATGAACGTTCTTAAAAAAACGCTTGAGACGGCTTCCGTTCGTGTTACAGATATTGTAGCAGGTCCAATTGCTGAAAGTATTCCACTACTCACTAAGAAACAAAAAATTGCGGGAGTTGCTCTCATTAACATCGGACAAGCAGTTACATCACTCTTAGTATATGAAAAAAATATACCTCTTCTTGTTTCGACAATTCCAGTAGGAGGTGACGATATTACAAAAGACATTGCTCTTGGTATGAAAGTGACTCTTGAAGAAGCTGAAGAAATGAAATGTGGTCGGGTGACTGTTGCATATTCAAAAAGAAAAGTTGAGGAGATTATCGAAGCAAGGCTCGAAGACCTTTGTACGAAGATAACCAAAGAGCTCACTCGAATACAACGATCTGAACTCCTCCCTGCTGGCATCATTGTGACAGGAGCCTCATCTCAAGTTCTGCGACTCGAATATGTTTTTAGAAATGAACTTCGTCTTCCAATAAAAATAATTACCAACGAACTTGTCAGAATTACAGAAGACACTCTTCGAGATGGTGGCTGGGCCAGGAGTTATGGACTCACTTTTCTTGCACCCCATGATACAGAAAAAGATGTTATTAAAGATCTTATAACATCAATGTGGACTCGTGTCAAAAAAATATTTTCTCAATTTTTACCTTAATACATAAAGGTTTTTACGTTATTTAAGAGGAAAAATCCACCTTTGCAAAAAAGGTCCCAAGTTGGTATAGTTACTATATAATAATGTAATGATATCTAATCCCCTATGGCAAAAGTAAATCCTGAAATTGAAAGCTTCGCACGCATCAAAGTAATTGGTATTGGAGGAAGTGGTAAAGGAGCGCTGAATCACATGATCAACTCTAAACTTCAAGGGGTTGAATTCATCGCGATGAATACTGATACACAAGATCTTCACCACTCACTCGCTGAGAAAAAAATTCACATTGGGAAAAATCTTACCAAAGGTCTCGGAGCCGGCATGGACCCAGAGGTTGGGAAGCGTAGTGCCGAAGAAACTCGTGAAGAAATCCAAGACGTCATCAAAGGTGCTGACATGGTCTTTATCGCAGGAGGAATGGGAGGTGGGACTGGAACTGGTGCAGCACCAGTTGTAGCTTCTGTTGCTAAGAGTGAAGGTATTCTTACTATAGGAGTTTTCACTAAGCCATTTTTCTTCGAAGGAGCGTCTCGCATGAAGCTCGCTGAACGAGGTCTTGAAGAATTAGAAAAAGAAGTGGATGCCCTCATTGTCATTCCTAACGACAGACTTCTTTCAGTGATTGATAAAAACACAACAGTTAAGCAGGCGTTTGAAATGTGTGACGAAGTATTGAAACAAGCCGTAGAAGGAATTTCGGATATTATTCGTACCGCAGGAACAATCAACCTCGACTTCGCTGATATCAAGCGTATTCTTAAGGACTCAGGCACAGCGCTCATGGGTGTAGGCCGCGGCATGGGAGAGAATCGAGCACGAGAAGCAGCAACTGCTGCAGTTAATTCCCCACTTCTTGATGTTTCTATTCACGGAGCAAAAGGTGTACTCTTCGCAATCTATGGAGCAGAAGATCTTGGGATGTTCGAGGTACAAGAAGCAGCGAAGATCATCACTGAATCAGTTGATAAGGATGCGAAGATTATTTTTGGTATTGCAACAGACTCAACACTTAAAAAAGACGAGATAAAAGTAACCGTGATCGCAACAGGATTCCCAAGTGGCTTTACAAGTAGAAATGCTACACCATTAACTCATACAAGCACACCACTTCATAGTGAAAATGTTCATGATGAAACCCCACACAAAGAAACAGTCGCTGAAAAAACAGAGACAATCCGCGATACCATTATCGAAGCCAGTGATGATAGACGTATTGATCTTGAAATGAAAGAAGGTGAAACTAAGTTAGTTGAGGATGGAAAGAAAAGTACTGTCGTAGCCGGTAAGAAACCAGTATTTAAATTTGATGAAGAAGAAGATGATGATGAATGGGAAGCATTGCCTCCATTTTTAAGAAGGAAAAAATAGTATAAAAAAGCCTGTCATACGACA
>JAYUCW010000036.1:0-2200 GCA_043740125.1 Minisyncoccota bacterium | reverse complement strand
ATGTATACACAAACAAAGATGTTGAAAAGAAAGACCCACTTCCAGTAAAGGTAGGAGTTACTATTCCTAGAGTTTGGAAGGAGGAGGGTTCGAGTTGTTTATATTCCATAGGTTAATTACCATCGTCTCCACCTAAAAGGGTAAGGTTGAGCAACCAAAGACTTGCATCTTGTTTTTTATTGAAACTAAAGTAGTCATTATTTTTTTCAACACTGACCTGAGTAACGTCAAAAACCCCATCAGCATCTTTAAATGAATAAAGTGGATATTTTTCACCATCACGTGTATTTATAATAAAAAAGTCATCACTAAAAGAAACACGACCCTGGAACCAATCATCAGGAAGACCTTCTGTTGTTTTTGGTAACGTTCTTGGAACAGCACACACAAGGAAATTCTTTTCACCCCATCCACATTTGGAAGCAAGAGTTCTCGCGGATATGATTTTAGTATCACCATTCACTGAAATAAAGGTAACAAGTCCTTGAGGTCCCCACATGCTATTTAACATCGTATTGTTTGATCCCGGGTTTGTGAGAAGTCCTGTCTTGTCATTAATTTCTGGTTGAAACGACGGAATACTAAATGTTCCCCCTGTTACATATGCAGAAGGCTTGGAAGTCACATACAAAGAGTCTCCACCGTAAGAGAGTGACCATTCTTTAAAAGGAGAGCTTGCGATTAATGCTCCACCATTTTTTGTAAGTGTATACACAGAACTCCCTTTATCACCTTCTGTAAGATATGAAGCTTTTCCAGTCTTATTGTTACTTGCAACACTTGTTACTTCCCCAGGAAGGTATTGTATCTGTTGAAGGGGAAGAGCCATCTCATTATCTTCTACACTAGGAACAGTAGCCACAATACTCACAATTTTATTTTTATCTTGGTAACGCATAATAACTCTTCTCCCACCATCAAAGAAATATGCGTCATGAACGCCAGGAATAATGGTATTACTTATTTGGAAGGGTTTCCCAGTTTCAATAGAGAAACCATAAATGTACCCCGTAGCTCTGTCAACAAAAACAAGAACCGTTGATGTTGCACGAATTGTTTTTTTTATTACTACAGTTGTTGTTCCTTGGGTGGTGGTTGCGAAGATATCTTTTAAGATGTTTTGTAGTATAAAAGTTTGTCCTGTTGCAGGTTTGTCCCATACTTTAACAAGAGGGTATAAGAGTGGGTCAGTGACTTCAGTTGTTGTTGTAGAAGTCTCCCCTCCCCAATTAATAAACTGCGATCGAGGAGGAAGTGTGTTTGTGGGAAATGGGTTATTTGTTTCGTTAAGCTTGGGTGCAATAACTGGTTTTGCATACACAAAGTACCACACAAGAACAACAATCACAAAAAGAAGCACAAACCCTACTGCAAGAAGTATTCGACGGTTACTGTTGTTTTCCATACTAAGAAGTATATCAACAAGAAGGTTGAAAGTGGAGGGAGGAGAACTGCTTTATAAAAATCGTCGTAGTACTAGTATTATGAAATATGAAAATGCGGCGCCCAAGTTGAGTTTGATCTTGGTTTTTCATCACAGAATGTAAAGCTAGAGTAGCGAAATACTGCGTAGCACCCAGTTGTTTCAGATCCTTCTGTGGTGACGCTTCGTAAATAATTGTAAAGAGCATCTGTTGTACTTTTCGAACCATTAATTTTGAGATCAACCGGGCGCCTATTTTCTCCATGACTGGAATGTCCTGGTTCTGTTCCCCCACTAATGATAAGAGAACACTTACAAGAAGCATTTATTTTTAAAAGCATCTGTACTGTTTCTTCCGGCAGATAAGCAAGGCTTGTACAACTCGGAGTTCTTTCTTTGAATTGCGCTTCCGTACAAGAAGCATCGTTATGATTTGTGTGAATACCAGATGGAGCAAGCCTGCTTACAATAAGATCATGACTTGCTTTTCGAGCAGCGTAGCTTCCATCACTAGGAGGTGTTTGTGGCTGGGTTACTATTGGTTGTGTTGCTACTGTACTTCCTCCTACTGTTCTTGTATCAACCTTAACCGCACTCAAATCCACATTCCCCGTTAATAAGTTCTTATTTAACGCAGCTATAATCAAAAACAAAGCAAACACACCAAGTAATCCGAGTGTTGTTCTCTTAAACGTCTCATTACTCTTCCTAATACCATTCTCAGAAGCTTCCATCCTATAAATACCTACAAGAACATACTCATAAAAAGCAGCACCA
>JAYUCW010000035.1:0-2212 GCA_043740125.1 Minisyncoccota bacterium | reverse complement strand
CTCAGTGCTGGGCTTTGGAATTATCATCTAAGAATGTAGTTTGAGAATATGAAAAGATGGGAGAGGTGTGTCTGGGGAGTTATTACCGAACAAGTCTATTGGAGGTGTGAAGAAAGGGGAATTTGACCTCAATTGACAATGGGTTTCGAGTGTTGTCGTTGGTGGTCATAAAAAGGAGCTAGTCAGCTCCTTTTATTTTATTAAAAAATTACGCAATTATTTTTCTTAGTGCCGTAATCATTTCAGGAGTACTAAAACTATGCCCGGTATTCTTTACGATTTTTAGGTTTATTTTATTTTCCGTTATAGCAAGTGCCTTAGACTGCTTAAGAATTTCATTATCTTCATGTTCTCCGATAAATAAGAAAATCTTATTTGTGTTAAGTTTTAAATCTATAATTTTTGTTGATTTTGCAACTGCAATTCTTTTTTTACCAAGATATTTAGTTATCCGCTTAGGGAAAATTGTGTCGGAGAAAAGTGGTGTTGGTGAAGTAAGAATTAAACCTTTTACCTTAGTCTTTGACGCAACAAGAATCGCAATAAGCGCAGATATTGAAAATCCGAAAATATAAAAAGAGTCTAAATCTTTGCCTCTACATTTAGTTATTATTTCTTGAGCACAATCAGATTGAGTTTTATTCTTCCATTTAAACACAACAAATTCAACAATCACTTTTTTCTCATTAAAAAGTGTAATAATTGGCTTTAAGTATTTTTTTTCACTTTCACTTCCTATTAAAAATAGAACTTTCATCATGATGCTGTTAATTCTATCATATTAAAAATTAAATAAAGGCGACAGCTATCATTTATTTATAAAATGTGTGGTGGATAAAAAGGTAGAAGGAATCTCTGTCACAAATCTGACTCGCTTTGCTCGAAGTAGATCCAAATACAAAAATAGGGAAATAAGCAAATAGTCTACGTCGAAACTTGGTAGTTTCGACGCAAATTTTATGCTTAAAATTTGGCTGGAGTTGTGGGACGATGTTGGAACTGTTTTAACGTATGAATTTATCTAAAATTCCACTTAAACTTAAAAACAATATTAATCCAAATGTTCCAGCAAATGTAATAGTTGGCTCTTTTCTTATGTTGAACGTGGCTTCTTTACCATGTTTTAGTGTGTAGTAAAGACCTGTGAGTAATGACACATAAATTATTGCCATTCCATCAGATATTAATTCTGGTTTGTTTTTTAATAAAATAGTTGTATTAATAATAAAATCTGCAACAGGCATAAAAAGAAACCCTACACAAAATCTTGAAAAACTGTCTTCATCTATTGAAAAAAAATTATCTGTATTATTTATTATTTCCTTAATTTTCATAATATTAGTGTGTTTAAATTTAAAAGAAGTTAATTTTTTCATCTTGTAGTTTTTCCTCTCTTATTGCTGAAGCTTCTGCAATAGCACTTGCTACACCTCCAACATTCTCATATATATCATGATTAGTAACATGGATAGTGTCAAAACCTTCTGCTGAAGAATTGTGACTTCTGTTTAAGTCACTCATAATTTGTTTTGCATCAGTAGTATGTTGTCTACCGTCAACTTCAATATCTATTTTTGAATTTGGTATAACAATATCAACATGCTTGTACCCATCAAAACTTTCTGGTCTAAAATGTACTTTTAGCTTTTTTAAAGCACTCATTAACATGAAGGCATATTTTGTAGGTTGTGGTTTTTGCATGAAAATTAATTCTTAAAAAGAATAAACAGTGTAAGCAAATTGTAATATAAAACCTAAAATAATTAAGCCTAGCCCGTATTTAAAGAAGCCTGGCTTGGTAAGAAAGACTGGATCAAGGGGTCCATCACCCAGATTAAATCTAATCCCCCCTTTCGATTTGTTAATTGCAAGTGCAATTAAAAGCGAACCACTTATGTTTAATATAAAACCTAAAATATTTAATAATTTGAGGGTGATGTCTATCATACTATATTGATGGAGATGTATCGATGCGATCTATTTTTTTAAACTTTAAATAAAGATATAGGCGAATTGTCTACGTCAAAATGTGCTCATTTCGACGCGATTTTTACGCTTAAAAATCGGCTGGGGTACAAGGACTCGAACCTCGATACTCAGGACCAAAACCTGATGTCCTACCATTAGACGATACCCCATTGTTTATTATGTTTCATTTCATTATTTTTTGTCCTGAAATTTGGGACGTGTATCCGGATGTCCTACTACTACG
>JAYUCW010000034.1:0-2216 GCA_043740125.1 Minisyncoccota bacterium | reverse complement strand
ATAGTGAAGATATTTGTAATCTTTTGTCTAAAAAATACATACAGGATACTGTAATACATTCGTGCGAAGAGTCTACTTTCAAGATGTATTACAGTCTTTTTTCAAAACGTAAGAGAGAGTTTGAGAAAGCAAAAAAAGATTTCGGAAAGTACCGTGGTGGCTTTATGGGCATTACTGTTAAAGTGAGAAAAGGAGGTGTTCCTCATTTTGTTGTCCCAGGTAATTGTGCTTGTCTTGGTGCGAATCCAGATGAGTTTAAATATCAAAGAGATATGTATTCTCACAATCTAGACACGTCTCTTCAACAAATGACAATGCTTGCCGCTATCGTGTCATTTTGGAATGACGTGCTTAAACCGCATTATCTTGAAGGGAAAGTAAAAGAAGTTTTGACTCCTGTTTGAAAAAGTTTATGGTTTGTGTTTCTTCAAGCCACTGTTTGCATATGCTAATGGTGGCTTTTACTTTTCCACTGTTTTGTTTTTGTTTTTCATTTTAAAACAATTTTGTATGGTACTATAAAAGTGTAACAGGTACATTTTTTATTATGGAAACAATACTCAACTCTGAAATTTTCTTTCTCATTAGTTCATTTTGTCTTGTGTTTATCACACTGTTACTTCTCGTGGCTTTGATATATATCATTAATATAGCAAGAATTTTCTATGATATTATGAAGGTCGTCAAAAAGAAAACAGGTGAGTTATCGTCAAAGTTAGATGACGTAGAGGAACAAATAGCCGATTCTAAACTGATGACATTCTTTTCATTCTTCCTTACAAAAAAGAAAAAAACAAAGAAATAGCAATTTCAGGTGTATACTGGATATATACTTATTATTTTAATTTATTTATTACATGAAAAAAGAAACTAAAAATGTTGCAGTAGCTGCTTCCTTCGCAGTAGGATTAGCAGCGCTCGTAGCTTCAGGATATTTTATATTCGGACCACATGGCAAGAATAATCGAAAACAAATTAAAGGATGGTCACTTAAAATGAAAGGAGATGTACTTGAACGTCTTGAAAAATTAAAGGATGTAACACCAGAAGTGTATAACGCTATTATTGATGAAGTGAGTGCAAAATATGGAAAGCTAAAGAGTGTGAGTGATGTAGAGGTGGCTGAGATAGCTACAGATTTGAAGAAGCATTGGAGAGCTATTTCACGTGATCTTAAGGCAAAGGAAAATAAAGGAAAGAAGAAGGTCGTTCAAGCAAAGAAGGTTGTGAAGAAGGTTGTAAAAACAGTTGCGAAGAAAGTTGCCAAAGAAGCAACTAAAGTAGCTGAGAGTATATAATATCATAAAGGTTTTTTGATAAAACTGCACATACGTGTAGTTTTTTTTTACCCATTATGTGATAGAGTCTTAGTAGGGTTTATTGTTTTTATTTTTTTGGAGGTAAATCATGAATGTTTCTACCGGAGTCTCTAATTTTTTTGGCTTTCTCCGTTATGCATTTTCTATACGTGAGAGAAGAGGGCTTATTTCTACTCTTTTTTTGGTCGGAACGTTTATTCTGTGTAATGAGCCTCTTCATGAAGTTTTGAGATATTCAACAGATTATCTCTTATTTCTGGTTCTTTACCCGCTGTGTACTCTGTCTGTTATGGAATGTTTCTACAAATATTTCTGGAAAGGTGAACGTTGAGAGAAGAAAGTTTTTAAAAAGCCCGTACTTCGCGGGTTTTCGTTTTTTCTTTGTCGAAAGTCTGCTGACTGTTCGACATCTTCGCGGCCGAGCCGTCTTGACCTATTTTTAAAAATAATGTATATAGATATAGTGGGTACAAAATGCTATACTAATGAAACGAAAGATATGAAGAGAGTGGCAGTTATGAAAGAAATTATGTAAAAAATGTGAGCATTGATTTAATAACTTTGAATTTTTAGAATTATTATGAATGATGATATTAAAGATGTCCCGGAAGAAGAGATTTTAGACAATACTTCCTCAGATGATGTATCCTTTGAAGATGTAAACGAAGAAGGGGAAGTGGACACTCGTACAACAATCAAAAAGTTGCGAGAAAAATTAAAGAAAGCAGAAGGAGAAAAGCAAGAGTACTTGGACCTTTCTCAGCGCACTCGTGCTGATTATGCCAACTTTAAAAAAGAAGTAGAATCTAATCGTATTTCTGATCGAAAGTTTGCCACGAAGCGTTTTATCGAAGAATTACTTCCAGTACTTGACTCATACGATATGGCTCAAAGTAA
>JAYUCW010000033.1:0-2221 GCA_043740125.1 Minisyncoccota bacterium | reverse complement strand
CAGGGTAGTTTAACCATTTAACGTAGAACTCTAATAAGGATCTGCGTTTAATGTCGCCCCTGTGATCAAGGATCGCTTCGACGAAGAACTCCATGTGGTCTCGACGAGCCACGTCTAAAGGGTCGATCAGAGCTGGATCGAAGACGAATGGCTTCATGTCTGAGGTATGGAACATTGTTTCCTTAAGGGTTACGAGGTCGTAAAGCTTATAACGTGAGTTGTTACCGCTTACGACTCTCATAGGTCCTCGCCAGAAAGTATGCAATCGAGATGGTGGAGCACCAGATCGATAGTGAACTAGAACATAGGAGTCTACAGCGAACTCTTTATGTTTAAAGATGTCTTTAGATGTTTGATGTAGAAGATCAGTGCGTAATAACTCTTTAGCAGAAGCGTTTAGAAGATTATCTTGCATTTTGAGCAACTTACTTGCATGTGAAGACAAGGGCTTTGTGGTAGAAGTTTGCTCTGTTCTTGGAAGGAAGATCCCTCTATCTAAACTAAGCATTTTACCAAATAGCAAATCAGCTGCTGATATCTTCAGACGATCGCTGTGATTTGAATTAATGATCCTTTGAACGAAAGGAAGAGAATCCTTATAATTTTCGAGCGAAAGGTTGTCATATGTGAGGGCACGAAGATGTCGATTTACCTCTTTGTTCATGCGCTCAACGAGAGCATTTTCCTCTTTGGAATAAGCGAGAGTAAGGCAATTCTTTGTTCCAATGAGTGCTAAGAACTCAGTTATGAGATCAGCAATGAAGTGTGGACCATTATCTGATCGAAGTTGATAAGGTGATCCGAATCGACCAAAGTGCTGAAAAAGACACTTGGCAGCAGATGACGCTGTTGCATCGTTGGTGTGATATAACTCAACCCAGCGAGTGAAAGTGTCTAAGATAACTAATATATATCCATTATCAGGGAATGGACCAATGAAATCAATGTTTAAACACTCCATAGGTGTGTAAGTTGAAGTGGTGAACCCATGAGCGTGGATGGGTATTTTCAACATACTCATCTTTTGGCAACAAGGACAGTGGTCGATAAACCATCTGACATGCTGACGCTGGAATTCCCATCGTTTATTAGAGTCGTGAAGACGCTTTAAAGTTCTTTCGAGGCCAAAGTGACCAACAGTAGAGTTGTGCAGTGCAGAGATAGTCTTATACTGATAGTCGGAAAGTTTGAATTTTTCGATTATCATAGAAGTTAAGACTTCTGACTTGTTGTATTCAACAGGAGAATCTAGCATGTTGTTACGACACAATCTAGACATAGAATCAGCTATTCCGTTGTCTACTCCAGACAAGAACTCTATGTCATATGAGTATTCAGAGAGGGCCATGAACCATCTGACTATCATAGAATTTGAGTTATCATGTATATAGAGCAAATTTCGGTGATCAGTACGTATTGTAAACTTACGATCTCTGAGTAATGTCTTTAAGAATATGCAACAGTAGTAGATTGCAAAAGCTTCCTTTTGAATGACTGACCAACGTAGTTGCACAGTACTGAAGGATTTGCTAACGAAAGCAACTGGAACTTCTTTTGCATCAATCAACTGAAACAGATAGCCACCTATTCCATAGTCTGATGCATCAGTATGAAGATAGATAGGATCAGTCTTAGTGACGAAATGCATAGTTGGAGCTTTAGCGATCTCTTTCTTGACTTGCTGAAAAGCATTGAGAGCATCGACTGTCCAAGTAACTTTCTTAGTTTTACAGTAGTTAGTAAGCAGAGTATGCAAAGGCTTAACTACCATAGAGTGATTGCGAACATGATTACGAAAGTAGTTTGCAATGCCTAAGAAGCTCTTCAGCTGTTTTGAAACAGTTGGAAGTGGAAAGTCTAAGATGGTTTTGATCTTGTCAGTAGACATCTTGATTCCATCTTTAGTGATGACTTTTCCAAGATAGTTTAGTTCAGAGTAGCCAATGAAGCATTTTGAAGCTTTCAGGAAAACCTTGTGTTTTCTGAAGCGCTCGAAAACTTCACGTAGTCTAGAAATGAACTCTTCGTTGTTTCGACCGAAGATATTGACATCGTCAATGTAGACTTCGCAAGTGAAGTAAAGCAAACCTGCAAGAACAACAGTTGCAATAACTTGTTGGAAGTAGGATGGTGCTTTCTTCAAGCCGAAAGGCAGTCGAGTGAATTGATACACGCCACTGAAGACAATGAATGCAGTGTATACTCGAGTAGCTAAAGAAAG
>JAYUCW010000032.1:0-2262 GCA_043740125.1 Minisyncoccota bacterium | reverse complement strand
TCCAACTGAAGTAGTGTTTGTTGCTGTGCCATTTGTTGAGTTACCGACAGCATATGTACTATCATCTGTCACATATGTTCGTGTGTGACTGGATGACTGATCATTGTTATTGGTAGATGATGAAGCAGACAAGAGAGTATCGCTTAGTGTAATGTCATTATTATTGTTTACAGTTGAACTACTTGCATTATTTTGAGAGTTTGAATAGTTTGAGTTCGCGTTATTTGTAGAAGAATTACTTCCAGATGCACTTGTAGCTGGAATAGTACTAGTACTTGCTCCAGTGCTATTTGACGAGCTTGCATTTGAAGTACTTGAAGTAGCTTGTGATCCTGAAGCATCAGCAGTATTTGTATTGTTATTTGTTCGTGAGTTAGACGACAAATCTGCTGTGATAAAGCGTGCATCAAGACTAGCCTGTTGTGAAGATCCAATACTAGATTGGTTATTTTGAGTCTCATTGAATCGTAGGGATGATGAGCTCATATCCTCTATTGTAGTATCTGTTGTATTGATATCATTTCGTACATCAGCAGTAGCTATTGCACTCCCTGTTGTGATATTACCCCCCATTCCTCCAGCTCCACCAGCACCACCAGCACCTCCTGTTCCGCTCATACCGCTAGGACCAGAAAAAGAAACACCACCTCCTATACCTCCACGAGACCCTCGAGCTCCAGTAGAGGTATTATTGCCAGAGCTTGCAGAAACAGTGACATTATTAGAAACATTTGCAGTTGTGTTATTTGTAACTGTCATACTTGCCGCAAATAAACTAGGAACCCCAACAAGAGAAACAACTCCTAGAAGAGCTGCTACTTTTTTATATGTATATAATTTCATGATATTTTTATTTTTTTATAGTTAGTAACTTTTTTATTAATTGTGCATGTTATTTATTAACCCTACGGTATCTATGACGTACGAATTAGAAATTTATTACATAACTTAATAATTATTTAACTATGTAAAAAAGTAAAGTTATTTTAAATTTTTTTTGTTTAAATTTTGTTTAAATATAGTACTGTATTTATAGTATTTATACGTATATTTATCTTGACTATTTTTTAATAATAGTTTAATATATACTATATATTTGCGTCATGACTATTTTAATTATTGAAGATGAAGAAAAATTAGTAGAGATATTAAAAAAAGCACTTCGAAGTGAACGTTACGCTTTTGATGTGGCCTATGATGGTGAAAAAGGTCTTGAAAAAGCTTTGCAAAATAATTACGCCCTTATTATTCTTGATCTCTCTTTACCTAAAAAAGATGGTCTTGATGTTTGTAAAGAACTTCGTGCTAAGTTTGTACATACTCCAATCATAATGTTAACTGCACGTGGTGTAATTGAAGATAGAATTAAAGGCTTAGATGTTGGAGCAGACGATTATCTCCTTAAGCCATTTAGTCTTGATGAACTTTTTGCTCGTATACGAGCCGTCCTTCGGCGTCGAAAAGTTACTGAAAGTGTAGTCCTTACATTCCAAGATCTTCTTCTTGATGGTAAAAAACATCTTGTTTCTCGTGCGGGGCAAACGCTTTCACTTACTCCAAAAGAATACAGACTTCTTGAGACTCTTCTTCGTAATAAAGGTCAAGCGATCACTCGCGCACAACTCATAGAAGAAGCGTGGGGAAAGGATTTTAAAGAAATCAACCATGAACTTAATGTTCACATGAGATATCTTCGTAGAAAAGTTGACCTTGGAAGAAAAGAATCTCTCATTAGAACTGTGCGAGGTGTTGGGTACATCCTAACTGATCACCACTAACATTGAAGAAAAACAAATGTCAGAAGAAGAATACAAACTCATAGAAGAAGTTTTTGCAAAAAATAGTGGTAATATCACTTCTAGTCTTGAAGCCTCTCTTGAAGCCTCTGTTGATATGATGTGTTTTACTCAAAATAATTCAGTTATATATGTTAATAAAAACTGGCTTACTTTTACAGGAAGAGACCTACCAGACGAACTTGGTACTGGGCGTTTTAATCGTATCCATGAAGAAGATATTTCTCACGTCAAGGAAATGATTGATTCTTTTTTAGTAACCCAGAAGCCCTATCGAATTAAATATCGATTACGTAATGCTGAGAATATTTATAAATGGGTAGTGGAAGATGGACGGTTTTTCCTTGTACAAGATGGAACCCCTTTAGGTTTTGTGAGTAAATGTGTGAATATTGATAAAGAGAAGAGAATGGAAATCAAACTTCATTTTGCTGAAACAAAATATCGAAGATTATTTGAAGCTGCT
>JAYUCW010000031.1:0-13700 GCA_043740125.1 Minisyncoccota bacterium | reverse complement strand
TATTTGGTAACAATCCTTTGTAAATCTTCTGCACGTTTTTGTGCTGAAGAGGATAAAGAGGATGTATTATGGGTATGTATCCTATAGGTGACAAGAGGCTCAGCTAAAAATATATGAGGGATATTAAAAGAAATCATTCTCGTTATGATGTCATAATCAGAAAAAATAAGAAGGTTAGTATCAAGTGATCCAACTCTGTTGAGCACTTCTTGACGAATAGAGATCATACTAAAGGTGTTAAAGTATTTACCAGCAAGTAAGTCTTCTTCGGCTGCTTGTCGGTTTCGTATTTTTGTTTTAGATAAAGAGGAAGTATGAGTATGTTCAGAGTATGTTCTGACATTTGAAAGAATGAATCCAACGTGAGGATTATTTTTGTACTCTCGTACTAAAGTTTCTAATTTTGTTTTTGCCCATGTGTCATCATGATCAAGAAAAGCAATGTACGAACCTGTTGCAAGACTAATCCCTATATTTGTTGGTGTTGTAGGTCCTCCTGAGTTTGGAGTTATGACTATACGAATTCGAGGGTCACTATTTTTATATTTTGTGAGGATATCTCTGGTTCTATTTTCTGAACCATCATCTATAATGATTAACTCAAAGTCTTTAAAAGTCTGGTCAATAACACTTTTAATCGTTTCTTCAATAAAATCTTCGCTATTGTGCGTGGGTATAATAACACTAAAAGTTGGCATAATGGTGAAGCTTTATTTTTTTATTGAAGCGTAGGCAGCTCTAAGTCTTTTTGAGATACATGAGGGTGCTCGACCCCCCAGTCGATATCTAAGCTTGGGTCATCAAAGCGCACACCACCTTCGGAGCCTTTAGAGTATTCTTCTGTGCAAGCGTAGAGGAAATGAGCTTCTTCGGAGAGTACCGAAAATCCGTGGGCGAACCCTGGCGGGATGTAGATGAAGGTGTTGTCATCGCCTGTGAGCTCAAGCCATGCGACTTTTTTGTAGGTTGGGGATTCTGGTCGTATATCTACGAAGACATCACGCACATGGCCTGCAACCAAGTGCACAAGCTTACCTTGAGCATGCTCACCATATTGGTAGTGCAGTCCACGGATGACATTCTTCTTTGAGTATGAGAGATTGATCTGTTTAAAGTTATCGGGTATTCCAATTTTTTTTAGTTCAGATTGTTTAAGAAGCTCCATGAAGTACCCTCTATCATCGTAGAATTTGTCTGACTTAATGAAGAGAACTTCTGGGATCTCGATGGAGAATACTTTAAAAGCCATTTAATACAGTGTTATATCTACTATTTCTAAACCATACACACAATTCAGTCTATATGCATAGGCCATTTTCGTCCAGCTCATCATCGAAAAATTAACTTGCTTATATTCTTTTTGATTTATAAGGACAGAAAGCACTTCCCAAGTTCTTTCTACATCAAGAAGTGCCTCACGTTTATTCAAGTAAACTATGTTTTTTTGTGGGAAAAACTTTTGTCGCAATAATATAAATGAATTTTCTGTTTCTATAACAGTGAGGGTGTTTTCATTTTCAGTAACGTCTTTCGGTGTGGAGTAGACTGCCACATTCGGAGTTCTTTTTTTGTAGTAGTTGTATATTGGGTATAAGGCTTGCGTAAATACTTCTGGGCTAGATGCCTCACCCATGTACTCATACGCAGAGATACCATTGAAGCGTCCAAGCTCTTCTTCAGAGAGATATATTGTATAAGGGATTAGTGCCATAGGTTTTTATGAGATCTCTGTCTTATTAATCGCGTAATCATAACGAAGCACTCCGAGACGCTTCCTCTCTACTACCGAGAGCGGATTTTTATTTTTTTCTTTTGAAACGAAGTCATGAAGGTTGCTTTCACTACTTATTTTTTTTAAGGCCAACTCTTCCGGGGACATGGAGTTAATGTAGTCTAGGAATAAAGGCGGTCTCATTGCAAAGATCATGTCACAGTAGTTTCCACTAGGAGGAAATACTTCCTTGTCATCTTGATATAGGGAGCTAGGATTACTTACTATAATAGAAGAACTAGATCCAGTAGCCTCTATCTCATAGATAGACTGAAGCACAAGCGGTGCTACAATGATTTGACGCAATGTATAGTAGATAACCCAATCATATTCGCAAAGCTTTTCTTTGTGTTTTTCGATAACTGCACGACACATGGTATATTCTCCTGCTCCTTTATTTTTAGATCCTAAAGCATTATTATTAATATATTGTACGTCTTGTATTCGTTGGTTTGTAAACTGATCACGTAACTCTTCTATGACCTCAACATTTTGGTCAGAGACCGTATTTTCTACTACAAAGAAATGAAGATCTAAATCTTTTTCTTTAGTTTCTGATAATTCAGCTAATGAAAGAGCTTGCTCAAGAGCTATGGAGTACACACTTTGACGTGCGAAGTTTTGTTCTTTTGTCCAGGTGCTTACGTTATATGCTCCTAAGCATATGAATGCTACTCTAGTCATAATTATTTCTTTACAGGTTTAAAGGTTTTTACGGCATCAATAATATATTTTATTTCTTCTTGTAAGAGTCCGGGGAACATAGGCAGAAGAACAATTTTTTTCCAAACAGTTTCTGTAATCGGAAGTTTTCTATAATACGGCTTATACATTTTATAGAGATGGTTTGGAATATAGTGCATGCCAACAGCGATTCCTTTTGAGAGCATATAAGAAACAAATTCATCTCTAATTGATTCGTCTACTTTTATCATGTAGTTATGAGTTGCACTAAAGGCATATGGCTTTTCTACAGGAGTTTCGATCCATGAGAGTTTGGAGAGTGCAGTTGTGTACTTCTTGGCAATGCCGCGCTTTATCTTGATGTGCTTGTCGAGCTTTTCTAGTTGAACAATACCTAATGATGCAGTGATGTCATTCATATGGTACTTATAGCCAAGTTCTTCTACTTCGTAGTACCAGTGGTAGCCTTCCTTGGTGATAGCACGGTCAAAAGTGCTCTTGTTGATGCCTAACCAGCGGCGTTTAAGGAGGGCAGTATCCCAGTCCTTATTTTCATACGTCAACATTCCACCATCACCTGTCGCAAGACCCTTCACTGCATGAAAGCTAAATGACGTAATATCTGTAAGAGATCCAACAGGTCTATCTTTATATCTTGAGCCACATGAGTGAGCGGCATCTTCTACTACAAAGAGTCCATGTTTTTTTGCAATCTTATTTATTGTGTCCATATCACATGGGTGACCCCCGTAGTCTACACAGATAATCCCAACAGTCTTTTTAGTAATAAGAGCTTCAATTTTTTTAGGGTCGATATTAAGAGTATCTTTTTCTATATCACAAAAAACTGGAATACCTTTTTCATAGAGAATTGCATGATTGGTCGAAACAAAAGTCATAGGGGTTGTGATAACTTCCTTCCCTTTTATATTAAAAAGACTAAGTGCAAGGTGTAGTGCGGACGTTGCAGAGTTAAGAGCATTAGCGTGTTTGGAGTGTGTATAGCGAGCAAACTTCTCTTCGAATTCTTTTGTCTTAGGCCCTAATCCAAGCCAGCCATTTTTAAAAGGCTCTCGTAGAGCATCAAGTTCTCGATCATCGTATGTTGGTCTAAAAAGTGGAATTTGTTTCATATAAAGTTACTATTTCTATAGTAGCATAAAGATATTTATAGAGCATTATTGACTTATCTACAAATTTATAGTGAAGTCAGAATTTAGCTTCCTTGATTCAAGGTTGACATAAATAGGATAAAAAATGTAGTAATCTTTCTCTAAAAAGTATCCTGCTTTTTAGAGAAAGATTACACCACCACCTATAACAGCGTCGATTGTATCTATTTCGCTGTAGTTAAAGTTTTTTAGTCTAAAGTTAGTCCAATCTGCAAAATAAGGACGGTCGTTACTAACGAGTCCAGCAAGTGCGCTAATTCCACAGCCAATGTCTAAAAATACAGCATTCGAATTTTTCTTAAGGTCTGCTAATATTGCCATTTTTGCGATGCCAATTCCCACTAAATAGATGTCTATTGTAGGGTCAAGTTGTAAAGTAATATTTGTGAGTAGTTCATCAACGTTATTTGAACTTCCTTTTTCTGGAATTGTAATAAAGTGCTCAAATGATTCCCTTCCAAGGTAAGATCGGTACTCTTCGTGATTAAGAAGCTCCTTTATAATCGGAATTTTTTTATCTGAACCAATAATTCCAATGCGATAATTATTTTTAAAAAGTTTTCTTGACGCAACAAGTGCATAGATACACTCAAGGGGTATAGGGGAGAAAACATCCTTCCCATATATTCTTTTGAATGCTTTGGTTACCGTAGTATACATTTCTATATGTATAGAATCACAACGCAGTAGCCCCTCCTTAAAACGGTTGATATAAGCTAGAGTTGGCTTTCTCTCATTTGTAAAATGGCGGTTTGCAGTATTACCTTTAATGACACCATTTAAAAAATTAGCCTCACCATCACCGACACGAAGAATTGTGTAGCCTTTTTTCTCACTTACCTTAGATGCAATGAGTGACCACATGTCTTCGTAGTATTCTTTAAGTGGTTTAGTGATTAATCGTAGATTTCCTATTGTATATTGATCAGAAAGAGCCCGATCACCATCTCTACATTCAGGAAGTGCTAAATATATTTTTTGGTAATTTCTATAAAAAGTATTATTAGCGATAATTCTGTAATAGCACTCCTTAATAGTGATAAGTTTACGTCCAAAATATTTTATTGAAGGAAATTTTTTTAGATATTCAAATATGCTGTACATGGCATTCTATATGTGTCTTATCATACTATCATACTTTGATGTTAGTCCGTGAACTATATAAAAGTCTGAAAATCCTTCAATAGTTTTTTTATATATTTCCTCATTATCCATAAGTACAATAGTTCGTAGGTCAATTATTTCTACAAAATATCTATAAAAGTGATATCCTTCTTTGCAAAGTTTATGTTCATTTATAATAGGGGGTGCACCATCAGTTGCTGATTGCATGGTTTCATAATGAAGACTGTCATGCATAATAACTACAGGTACACCTTTTTGTTTTGAGTATTCTATACATTCTGCTCGACATCGTGCATCAACAAAAGAAAGATCAACTTGTTCTTTAACATTAAGAATCTCTTTCGGGTATTCGAGGAAACTATCATCGCGCAGCTCTGAATGAATCAAGATTGCATTTTTAGGTTTATTTTTTTCGTAGATATCGTACCATTTTTTATGATGTTCAACTGAGTATACTTTGATATTATTTCTACTAAAAAGTTCTGTATTGAGTCCTGGCCCCCATTCAAAAACTGTCGTCGGACTAGAGAGAGGTATCATTCGTTCTAGGACAACAAAATAACTTCTAA
Source organism: Minisyncoccota bacterium (assembly GCA_043740125.1). GTDB lineage: Bacteria > Patescibacteriota > Minisyncoccia > Phycocordibacterales > UBA5272 > UBA11704. The sequence continues at coordinate 8,379 of JAYUCW010000031.1, read as the reverse complement.
AGTGAATCATATCAAAAAGATTCTTATACATAGGTATTCTTAATTGTCTTACTTTTGCTGTAAGACTTCTAAATTTTTTTAGTTTACTACGATTGGTTTTATTTTTTATATAAAATTTTGATACGAAGTGGAGGATTGATTCTTGAAACATAGTTGAGTGATTAAGATAAAAAAGAGAGTAACTAGCAAAGTATATAGCAAAAGAACATCAAAAGAAAATTAGCTATTTCTTTTCAAGAACAATAAGAATATCATCTCCTTTATGCGGAGCAAAAAAAATAATAGTAGAAACAAAGACATACTTTAGTAATGTTATGTATGTATTACTTGTTGCGTCAGCTGGATTTTGTATTCCTTCCTTTATTTTTTTACTTGAAGCCCAGATATATTGGTTAAAACTCGTACCAGAATAAACCACTTTAAATCCGGATTTCTCTCCCAACTTTTCAAGCGCTTTAGGGGAGAAGATGTTAATATGCCTTGGGATCTCGAGACCTCTGTAATGCTGCTTGTAGTAGAGATATGCCAAGCTGTTGATATTGCATGTTTTTAATACAAGCAAACCTCCTTTTTTTAGAATAGTGTGACACATTGTTATTATTTCGTCAGGATTAGAAAGGTGCTCTATTACATTGTTGGTGTGAATTGCATTAAAAAAGTTTTCTTCGTAGCTTGTTTTGGTAAGTGCCCCAGTGGTTACTTGTAAACCATTTGATCTTGCTATTTCGGCCGCCGCATTGTCAATTTCTATGCCATATGTCTCAAATCCAAGGTACTTCATTTCAAGAAGATAATCCCCATTGCCACATCCAAGGTCTAGAAGTTTTCCATTTCTATGAGGAGGTATAGCCCCAATACTTATTTTTATCTTCTTTTGTATTCCTGGGATAAAACCTAAAATAATTCCAAATATTTTATAACTTTTACTAATACCTGGTATTGGGTAGTTAAACCAAGAGTGCAGAACTGAGTATTTTATTTTTTTGTTTTTAGGGAAAGTTATAAAAGCATCCTGTTTTAGAAATTCGTTGTTTAGCTGTTGATGTGTATAATATTTTTCGTAGAGTAGGTGAGCAGTTTTATCTGTTGGACTGGGATTAAGCCATGCAATGTCACACTTTTTACAAATATCCACGTTCCACAGACCTTCCACACCAAAAAGTACGTCGCGTAAACCTTTATACAAAGGTAAGCCACTTGAGTTACAAACAAGACATGTATCTTTTTTGATTGTATAAATTTCTGACATCTAGTTTTTAGGTAAATATTTACTTCTGTAGAGCTTCTGAATGCTTGTGTAACTTATAAGGTGCTCTATTCCAAGTTTTTTCGCTATTCGTACTATAATAGGCGAGCAATAAAGTGGCAAGAGATTAAAGTCATGAATTTTAGTAAGCTCTGTCCATTTTCTATCTTGATGGGTAAAATCAGAAAGAACAGAGTATGAAGCTCTCTTAGAGATCCAAGAGATGAGGTTCTTTTTTAGTGTCTCATCTGCCCATTTTGCTTGTGTGATGTTCATACATGTAATACAGTCGTACTCTTTTAGGTCTAATGTAATAAGAGTTTCTATTCCAAGGTTGTAACACATATTCTGACCTTTACTTATGACTACATCACACATCTTTTTATTCGCATCGATTCCAATGGCTTCTATTCCATAATATTTTAGTACTGCAATGAAATGTCCAGTGTCACTCCCGATATCAAGAACCTTTGTAACACCTTTATTTTTTAGGATTTCTGCTATCGTCCAATCTCGAAGAAGAATACTAGCGGTAGTATTTTTGTTTTTAGGGATAAGACAAGGTCGTCCTCCTTCCCATGTCCAATCATAAAGTTGATCGTAGTTACCCCAATTTTGGATATCATGTGACTCTTTCTCTGCTTTTTCTAATAGAAGATCTGTTATCATTATTACATTATTTTTTCTGCAAGATATACAATGAACTCGTAGTCTTTAGAGTATGGATCTCGGTGAAATTCTTTTCTAATAGTTTTGTATCCAAGTTTTTCATGGAGTGTTTCGTAGTCAACTAAAAGTCTGTCATATTTATTTTTATAATACTTAGGAATTCCATCAATATGATAACCATCTACATAGAGTACGTAACGAGAAGAAATTCTTGTCATTTCTGCAATCGCAAGTACAGCTGCCATGTACGGCATATGCATTAGGACGGTACAAGAAAATACCATATCGAATTGACCATCTTTAAATGAGTTAGCTTGGATAAATCCTTTAACAATGTCAGCGGTAACTTTAATCTTAGGTAAAATAGTATCATTGTTATTGAAGTTCTCTCGCATATGCTCTATATGCCTATCAGATCCTTCTAGACATGTAAGTTTGATACCTTGTCCTTCCGTTTCTGCTGCTATGAACTTAGAGACACTTCCTGCACCTGCTCCGACATCACAGATATTTTTAACCTTAAGGGATACACAAGTATCTACAACATGCCTGTGTGTCGTGTGGATGTTTGGCCATATTTCACCAACAGAACTATCCCAACTCTTAAGTGATTCGTGAAGGTATCGATAGTTTTGCCATTTTTTTGTCTGTTCAAAATAATTTTCCATTACTTTTGAAACATCAATTTTATCAGCGACACTTATGTGGGCTTCATTGCAGAGTAAAAGCTCTGGGTAGTGATTTATAAAATCCTTATTTTTCATTAGTCTAGACAATCTTTCAATTTGTTCTATTCGTAATGATTGCTTCCCATCTCCTGGGTAACCAACACCTCTTCTTGTTTTTAATAAAGGTCGTAACGTGTTCTTGATGTGCTTAAGCATAATTTTATAATTGTAACATTATTTTTTTTGTTATGTAATAGATAAGAGGGATTATATTATAACTAATGACTGTTGCAAATGCAGCACCAGATGCACCATAGAGAGGGATAAGAAAAATATTAAGAATAATATTAAGCAGGGCCGTCCCTCCTGGTATAAGAATAATTGCCCATGTTCTTTTTTCGATGAAAAGTTCTTGTAAGATAATAAGTGAAATAAAAGTTCCGAAAAGAGAAAAGATATAAATAGAAAGAATAGGAGCTGCTGCTAAAAATTCTTTGCCATAAATTATTCCTATGATTAGTTTACTTGCCAATAAGACACTAATTGAGATAACTATAGCAGCCAAGAAAAGAGCTTTTGAGAGGAATAAAAATTTTTTCTGCCTATTCTCAGCTGTTGAAGCACTATTTGCGAGTATCGGAAATAATCCAGTAATAATTATATTTGGTATAAAATACCAAAGTTCAGTCACTCTTGCAGCAGCAGAGTAGAGACCAACAGCAGATACATCTAAATAGTGTCGTAACATCACCTGGTCAATTCTTGCATAGATGTCACTAAAACCGAGGGTTAAAGCCATGGGAGCTGCTGCGTAGAGTAGATATTTTATTTGAGGTAGAGACACTTTAAGAATAAGAGTTCTATTTTTGACTTTAATTATTTGATAGATATAGAGTATTCCGGCAATAAGATTTTCAGTAATAAGAATAATAATAAAATACCATACACTTGCATAAAGTGTTACGACAACAATCTTAGCTCCACTCGTAATTAAAGATGTTATAAGTTGGGTTATGGTGACATACTTAGCATCACTATCTTTCAGAAAATCAATCTGAAGTAAATTAAAAGGCTGTGTAAGGAAGGACAAAGAAGCCAAGATAATAAGAAGTGTAATTGTATGATCTTCTTTGATTATGAAGAGGTAGACGCAAATTATACCAATAGTTATAATGCCAGCAATAAAATTAAGTGCCATAGCACTTCCAAGCACTTCTTCTCTTTTTTCTTTATTGACAACAAGTTCTTTGTATACAACAGCACTTACTCCTAAGCTTGCGAGTATTGAGAATAATCCCACAAAACTAAGGACATAATTTAAGATTCCGAATTTTTCAGGGCCAAATACTCTAGCAATAATAGAGGTTGTTATAAGCGAAATTAGCATGCTGATAATTTTCGATAAACCAACCCATTGAATATTTTTTATTGATAGCATGAATCTGTCTCTTGAAAATGTTTCAGGAAGGATTTTGTTACTAAGAAAGTAAATGAGAAATGATATATATTTCATAACTTAGTTTTTTCTTTTTAAGAAAACAAGGGAAAGTCTCATGAGTAGATATAGTAAAAAAAGAGGTTTATGAATAAGTTTCTTTCTATATCCTTCGTGCATTACCTTAAGTAATGTTTCTAGTCTTTCTGTGACTGTTCTTTTTCTAAAATTAAGACCTTGTTTCTCATCATAACCATCACTTATTGTTGAATTATGGTCTTGGTAAAATATTTTTGAGTACATTCCTACTTGGTAAAAGAAGAACCACTCTTCTCCTTGCTTCACAGATTGTAAGAATTTTATTTTTTTAAAGATAATAAGTTTAGTTTCAATACAATGGGTAGCGTCACCTTTAATCCTTTTTAGGAGAAGGTAGTCTTTTACATATGAGTAAAAATTTTCACCGCGAGAAACCTTTGTAAAAGGTATTCCGTTCTTGTGTGCTCTATTAGTTAAAAACCATTGCACATCTATATTTTTGTGTATTATATTCCAAAAGTTCTGAAGACAGTCAGGTGCGAAGTAGTCATCATCATCTAAAAAAATAATCCACTTAGAGTCCGCCGATAGCTTCTCTAAGCCTTGATTGCGACTGAAGTTAACTCCACTATTTTTTTGATTAATGTGGTAATGAATACGAGGATCATTTATAGAAGATGCGAATTCTCGGTAGTCTTCATCAAATGGAGAATCATTGATAATAATCATTTCCCAATCTTTGTATGTTTGTGCAAGTAAAGAAGCAACGGCGCGCTCTAACTTTCCTCTTCTCCTAAATGTTGGTGTGATGACGCTGAATTTCATAATTAGATGAATCCTAAAAGTTTCTTCAAGATCTTTTTAACCCCAAGAATTTCTACAAATTTTTTACCAAATCTATAGACACCTATTTTTTTAAAAAATTTATTTAAAGGGTGTCCCCAGGAGTAGTCCCATAAATGTACACCGTATACATTAGGTCCCAAATCTTGACCGTGCCATTCTTTAATGTGATTAGCGTCAAATGGATAGAATGTTTTTGGAGGATAGATTATGATGCCTCGCTTATCATATGTTTCATTATAAATATTTGTCAAAATACGAGGAATAGTCATAGTTACATGAGGGTTATCATCATAAAACTTTTTACATGCAATAATAAAAGGGTGATGAGGTATAGCTCCTACCATTCCAGCACTTATTGCCCCTAAGGATTCCTCTCCAAGAACACATTCTGCATTAAGGAGGGGTGAAAGTGATTGTACAAGGAACATATCAGCATCAAGATAAATACCGCCATATTGTTCTAGCACATAGAGGCGGACATAGTCTGCAACAAAAGCCCATTTTTTTTCGGAATACATTTTTTTTGTGAAAGGAAAGTCTTCACTTTTAAAATTAGATTCATTCCATTCTTTGACTGCAAAGTCTGGATTTTGTAACTTAAAACTTGTTATACAAGCTATAATTTTTTCACTTTTTGGTCGTGGACCAACCCAGCAATAATGAATAATCTTTGGTATCTTAGAAATGGATGATATTGGGTTATTCATATAATCTTTTGTGTAAAGTATAGCACTAGGCTCTTATTAAGCTGAATAGATAGAAATCTTCATGCTTTGTGGTACACTTCAATAATTATTCCGTAATAACAAAGTTTTTAAGATTATTTCCTATGCAAAATAGTATAAAGAAAGTGGTGTGGGTATGTCTCGCAATTATTCCTTTTATCGTATTACATGTCGCTGACGGTGGAAAGTTCGATGTAATAAGCTGGTTTACAGGAACAGGAATGTTCTTTCCTTTTATTTCTGGAAAGAATATTCTTTTTAGAGTTCTTGTAGAAGTTGCCCTTGCGGGATGGGCAGTGCTTGCGCTCTCGGATTCTTCTTATAGAATTAATGTCAAGAAGTCACCAATAATGATTGCATACGGGCTCTTTATTATTGTACTTCTATTCGCAGACCTTTTCGGTGTTGATAGGGAGAAGAGCATGTGGAGTAACTTTGAGCGCATGGAAGGGTTTATTGGGCATATTCACTTCTTTGCCTATTTCTTTGTGCTCACGGTGATGATTCGTTCTCTTCAAGAATGGCAAAAGATGTGGAAGATATTTCTCGCGTCTAATATTTTGGTTCTTATGTATGCATATGCACAGCTTTTGGGGGTGAAGGGATTATTTTTTGCAGAACATTTTCCAAATGTAGCTGCTTGGTTTTCTCCAAGGTTCCCAATTCATATGAGTTTTAATAGACTTGATGCGACAATCGGTAACTCAGCGTACTTTGCGATTTTCTGTCTTATGAATATCTTTATTGCAGCACTTCTCTGGTCACAAGCACATTGGTCAAAAAAGCAATGGCTGTACCCAGTTCTTATATTCCTTAATGTTATAGGGCTATTGTATTCAGGAACAAGAGGGACAATGATTGGACTGCTTGTTGGAGGGTTTATCACTTTTGGAATTATGACATGGAAGGGAAGTAAGAAGATGAGAACGGTTTTTATAGGCATATTTATCATTGGATTAGTTCTCACCTCCTCAATCTTTCTTTTCAAAGATTCAGCATTTGTAAAATCCTCTTCTATACTATCTCGAATTGCAACTATTTCTCCAAAAGATACTACAGGAGATAGTCGTCTTTCTATGTGGAAAATTAGTTATGCTGCATGGAAAGAACGACCAGTTCTTGGGTACGGACAAGATAACTTTAGTTATATCTTTGCGCGTAAGTTTTTACCTGAAAGAATGTGCAACCTAGAACCTTGGTATGATCGTTCTCACAACGTATTCTTCGACTGGCTTGTTGCAGCTGGAGCTCTTGGATTACTTACGTACCTATCTCTCTATGGTGTAACACTATGGTTCATGTGGAAGAAAGAGAACCATATGGAACTTACCGAAAAAGCAATTCTCACTGGAGCTCTCGCAGGATATTTCATTCATAATTTCTTTGTGTTCGATAACCTCACAAGTTATATTCTTTTCTTTGCGCTTCTTGCATATATTACTTCACGAACAAAAGCAGGAGGGGAACATCATGGCAAAGCACTCCTTGATAAAGATCAGATAACGCTCTTGGTTGCTCCACTTATCGGAATTATTCTTCTTGTGACGTTCTATTATCTTAACTACCGTCCTTTAGTTGTTAACAAGCTCGTTATTAATGCAATGAGTATTATCCAAACAGATCAGACTATGCCATTTGCTGATAAAGTTAAAATTCAACAAAATAACTTTGTAGATGCTATCGCTATGAATACTCTTGGAAGTATTGAAGCTCGTGAGCAATTCCTTCAGATGGCGGTGCGTATGGGGCAGATTAAAATTCCAGATACTCTTCCAGCTGGAGACAAACAAGCAGCTGTTCAAGCATTAAACGGCATCCTTACAGCTGCTACAAAAGATATTCAAATGTCGCACGATGCCAATAAGTCAGACGTTCGAATGCTCTCGATCTATGGAATGTATTTTAACGGGGTAGGTAACCCTCAAGCTGCAGAAGCTGTTCTTAAAGAAGCTATAGCTCTTGCTCCGAATAAGCAATTGATTGCCTTTGATCTTATTCGTGCGTACCTCATTCAAAAGAAATTTGATGAAGCATATGCCCTTGGTCGATCAACCTATGATCTATCTATTTCATGTACAGACGCACTTAAGTGGATGATGATTAGTGGTGCATATGCTGGAAAGTATAAGGAAGCAAAAGCTTATGCTGCATCGAAAGGTCAAGATCTTGGGTTTGATCCAGATGTATTAGGTGGCATTGTTTCCTCTGGTCAAATTAACATTGCTATTGATTTGTTAAATGACGCTAAGAAGAAAAATCCTGAACTTACTTCACAGGTAGATGGATATATTAAGCAACTCCTTGCCCTCCCAAGGAAATAAGTTATACTAAGCTTTGTGAGTGCACAAAGGTGTGCTCTACAAGATAAATAAATGCCTGCATAAAGAGTCATCGAAAGATGACTCCTTATGTTTTCTCTGCTAGTATTTAGATATGAAAAAAGAGTTGATTTATGGAGCAGTTTTTCTGATTGCAGGGGGTATTAGCTACTTTTTGTGGGAACAAATAAAAGATCTTATTATTAAAGATGGTGTTTTCTTGGCATGCATAGCGATTGCTTTTTCCGGGTATTTTATATATATGGAATATGTGACGAGAGATTAGATTTTATTTTTTCAAGTGCCTTGAATTATGGAGAGAGAATGTGTACACTATTCTTTGTGGTTACCCACTTCGCAAGTAATTGCGGTGGGCGACTGCGCTCACATAAGGCATTTATCTTTGGAGCATGCCACGCTCACCACAATTGGG
>JAYUCW010000030.1:0-5564 GCA_043740125.1 Minisyncoccota bacterium | reverse complement strand
ACCATCACTTCTTATGGCAATCTACTTCGCAATTGTTCTTTCTGTTGTGAACTGGGTCTTGCATATTTTTGAGTAATTTAGACGTTGTAATAAATTTTTTTTGACAACATAACTATTCTGTAGTAGATTTCGGGAGAGGTTCTTTAAAGTTCACTACTTGATAAAGGGGTACGTATGTTAAACAAGATAACAGCTTTCAGTATTTTGAAAGTGAAATATTTTCGAGTTTTTGGATATTTTGGGGTAGCTTTCATATTGGGTGCATGCCAGCCTATACACGAAGAAGATAATTTCTTTACTCGACAGGAGTGCTTAAAAATAAATGAAAGTCTCAAGAAAGAGAAAGAAACTAGTCTGAAAGTAACTCTCACAACAGAAGAAAATCCTGTTAAACATGCACTTTCTTTATGGAGAGGACAAACTGCGTTTGTTGATAATCACTCAGGGATAGAGTGTGCGCTCACGAGCTCGTATCTTCCTCCGACTAAGCACCGTGTGGCGAGAGTTGAATTTGTGCCGAGTATACAAAAATGCACAACTACTAATAATGACGTGTTGTTTGTTTACCTTGAACAAGAGGGTCGCCATGTAAAAAAATACACTCTGCCAAAATTAGAAAAAATTCGAATTCTTGAAACAACTGAGAAGCCTTACCTTGTTGAAGTTATCGTGTCACGTACACAAACTTATACACAAAATGGTAAAGTTATTTTACAAGTTGATAATAAAAAAGAATTAAAAGAGGTTGTTCTCTACTTAAACTAATGCAGTACCAGTACAAAGCACTCTCTGTTCATTTCACTTACCTTTAAGGATACGACATGTTTGTTCCAAAAGTTTTTTCTTTCCAAGTTCCAAAATGGGAGCTTGTCCCTGATTTGGTTGCTTCATACATGGAAAGTGAGTTATCTCGTAGGATAAGTCTTTCTGTGACGTTTGTCGTTGTTGGAAGAGGAAAGAGAGAGGAGTCTTCGCAAGAGGTTTCTTATGGATACTATCTCATCACACCCACTCCAACATTGCAAGGATTTTCTGACTTGCTTGAGAAGTCACTACAGGACGGGTTACTCAAGGATTTCTCTGAGTACTCACTTATGCGATAGAGTCGAAAGGTGTACTGAAAAACAGGTCGCGGACGCGACCTGTTTTTTTATACCATATTATATCGGTCTATTGTTATCAATTTTTTCGTCCACAACTTCGATCTCGTCTTGCATATCATCGATGTTTTCTTGAATATCTTCGACATCTTCTGCGATCTCTTCCATATCCTCCGCGATGCTTTCAACATCCTCTTGCATTTCTTCAACATTCTCTTGAATGTCTCCCACATCTTCGGCGATCTCATCAATTTCTTTTTCGACACTTGCGAGAGCTCGTCCTTGGTAATTTACACTCATTTGTATAAAAATAGAAAGGTAAATTGCTTCTAAAGAGAGGATGGTGGTGAGTACAAGTAAGACTCGGTCAATTGGAATACCAAAAAGCACGAGGCTAAAAGACGTAATGAAGATGATTGTATGAATGATAACTGACCAGATAGACCCAATGCTTCTGGTGACAGAAAGGGCAATGTTTTCAAGCTTATTTAGGGGAGTTTTCATACTATTTCTACTATATCATGAAAATGGTAGAATATAAGTATGATAGTAACAATAGTATTTATCGTAGCTCTTTTGTTTATCGTGGCTATCGCTTCGAGTATTTGTTTTATTTATTTATTCGCCGTACCTCATACAAACATACAATTAAACATGAAATCAAAAGCTCTCGATCTTTTCCTTTATTTAGGAATTGCGATCTCACTTATTGTGAGCGTTACTAACTTACTACAAATAATTTTTGCAGCAGTCGACAGAAAGTTCATTGACATTTTAAGCGCGACGAAATACGTTGATAGTACACAAAGTGATGTACGTTTCGCTATTGCTTCTCTTGTGGTGATGTTCCCAATTTATATCGTGCTATCGTGGTATGTTTCAAATAACATTAAAAAGTATTTGTTCAAACAAGATATTACTGTGCGTAAAATTATGATTTATTGTACGCTTTTCGCTGCAGTACTCACACTGATCGGAACACTCGTATCTACTATTTACACTTATTTAGGAGGAGAAATTTCTATTCGTTTTAATCTTAAAGCTTTAGCGGTATTTGTAGTAGCTCTTGCACTCTTTGGATATTACTATTACACGCTTAAGCGAGACTATGCAAAAGCAACTATCCTTCCATTACTTATCACTGTTATAACTTCAGCGTGTGTCATTGCAGCTGTTGTGTGGAGTGTTTCTATTATCGGTACTCCGGCACAAATGCGAGCCAAGAAGATTGATAGCACTCGTCTTACTGATATTTCGAGAATTCAACAAGAGCTGTTTAATCGTGTGCAGTCATCTGATAAGTTGCCACTCGTTCTCACCGAGCTCAACAACGCTTTTCAAGGATACAAAGTTCCTGCAGATCCACTCACTCAAGTTCCTTATGGATATAAAGTCATACAACAGCCAGTAGTTAAGATGAATTACACAACAAATAGAAAAGACCTTACAAGTCCTGCAATATTTGAACTTTGCGCAACGTTCGACACTGTTCGTGAAATTGATTCACGAGGACAAACTGTTCCAATAAAAGGAGAAGGTTTCGCAACAGACTCACTCTATTCTGCTCAAAATTATTATTATGAAGGTGACCAGTCATCATTTTGGAATCATGATATAGGCGAGACGTGTTTTAAGCGTATTATTTCCCCAGACATGTACTACGGCCGCTAACTAGAAAATCTTACATAAAAGAGTATAATTATATTGTGGAGGGTCTTAATAAAATCTACTTTAGAGGTATACTTTATATGAAAAATAAAACCACAATCATTACATTAATTGTTCTCGTTATGTTGGTTTTTGGAATTTTCGCCTACAAGCAACCAGTAAGTAAGAATGATTCAGTTGACCAAAATCAAAACTTAGAAACGTATAATCCTAGCATTAATCCTCTGGATTTTAGCACTACCATTACTAACAAGTATTTCTCACTGCCAGTAGGTAAGAAACTTACTTTTGAAGCTGCTACCAAAGATGGATTAGAGAAAATTGAAATTATAATGACAGGAGAAACTAAAGTCATCGAAGGAGTAACCACACTCGTGTATCGAGATACTGTGTATCTCAATGGCCAGTTACATGAGGTCACTAAAGATTATTTAGCGCAACATAAAAACGGCGATGTCTGGTATTTTGGTGAAGATGTAGATAACTATGAAAACGGTAAAATAAAAGACCACGCAGGTACTTTTATTCACGGTAAAGATGGAGCCAAAGCGGGCATTTGGATGAAAGCTGATCAAAAGGTGGGTGATTCATATCGACAAGAGTATTTCAAAGGTGAAGCTGAAGATATGAGAGACACTATTGCAATTGGTTTAACTGTTACTACAAAATTAGCAACCTATAAAGATTGTGTAAAAGTCTATGATTGGACTCCTCTTGATAAAAAATCAAGAGAGCACAAGTACTACTGTCCTTCGGTTGGGTCATTAGTCTTAAATGAAAACCTCGAAACAGAGAAAAGAGCTGAGCTTATAAAAGTAGTGAATCCTTAATATTCTGTAGACTTGCTTTTTTTGTGGTGTGTTCAAGGTTCTATAATAAAAAAATATAAAAAACCTGACACTCTGTCAGGTTTTTTGTTTTACGCTCAGTTGATAATTTGGTAGTATAGGAATATATGAAGCTTTATGATTATAAAAAGTTCGACGCATACTGGCAAAAGAAATGGGAAGAAAATAATCTCTACGAAACTCCGAGGTTGCCAGGTGAAAAGAAAGTCTATGTTTTAGATATGTTCCCATATCCCTCCGGTGAAGGGCTTCACGTTGGGCATCCAAAGGGATATATTGCGACAGATATTTATTCTCGCTTTAAGCGCATGAGCGGGTATGATGTATTACATCCGATGGGATGGGATGCGTTCGGTCTTCCTGCGGAACAATATGCACTTAAGAATAAAGTTAATCCAAATGTTTCTACTGCAAAGAATGTTGCACGATATAAACAACAATTAGAAAAGCTTGGAGTTGATTATGATTGGAAAAGAGAAATTAATACAACTGATCCAGAATTTTATAAGTGGACACAGTGGGTCTTCACTAAGCTCTATGAGAAAGGTCTTGCGTACGAAAGTCATGAACCGATCAACTGGTGCCCTTCATGTAAGACCGGACTTGCAAATGAAGACATAAACCCAAATGGCACCTGTGAACGATGCGATACGCTTGTCGAAAAGAAACCACTTCGTCAGTGGGTGCTTAAGATTACTGATTATGCAGATAGGATGATTAAGGACTTAGATGATCTCGCTTGGCCAGAAGGTATTAAGACTGCGCAGAAGAACTGGATCGGGAGAAGTGAAGGAGTTGAATTTGATTTTCAGTTAGAGGATAGTAAACATTCAGTAAAAGTGTTCACAACACGAGCTGATACATTGTTCGGTGTGACGTTCATTGCTATTTCACCAGAGCTTGCATCAAGTTGGTTTGACGATGGACTAATTTCAGGGAATGATGTTAAAGAATATATCACACAAGCACTCGTTGATGAAAAGAAAGAAAATGACTATTCTGTGATTCCGGAGAAGACTGGAGTATTTTCAGGTGTGTATGCCATTAATCCAGCAACGAAAGAAAAGATTCCAGTATGGATTGCGAACTATGTCGTAGGAGGCGTAGGAACTGGTGCGCTCATGGCAGTCCCAGCACATGACGAGCGTGATTATGAATTTGCGAAGAAATATGATTTACCGATTAAACAAGTAGTTAGTAAGCACTTTGTATTAACAGGTAGAAACACTGAGCAGAAAGATAAAGAAACACTCATAAGAAAAGTGGTTGACCCTATCATCACAGATGGTGCAGGTAACTTTTATTGCATCAAGGAGCCAAATGGAGATATTCATTTTGCAGGGGGTGGAGTAGATGACGGTGAGACAGATGAAGAAGCTCTTACTCGTGAAGTTATAGAAGAGACAGGGTTTACTGATTTTGTTATTACTAAACGTGTTGTGCAAAGTATCTCAGTATGGGGTTTTCGTCACACAAAACAAAAGAATCAGAGAACTACTGGTCCAACATATGAAGTGATGCTTACAAGTCAGAGTAAAGTTCACTCAGAAGTAGATGATGGTGACCATGAATTACTTGTTGTTAAAAAGGAAGATGTTCTAAGAACTCTTACATGGCCACATCATCAATATCTTTTTGAGCAGTATCTCAAAGGTAATTTTGTGTACACAGAGGATGGTGTTTTGATACATTCAACAGATGAGTTCAATTCTCTGACAAGTGAAGAAGCTAGAACAAAAATAATCGAAGCTTTTGGTGGTAAAAAAGTTGTACGGTATAAGTTGCAAGACTGGGTGTTCGCTCGGCAGCGTTACTGGGGGGAACCATTTCCAGTTGTACGAGATGAATATGGGAAAGTATATATGGTGGATGAGAGTGAGCTTCCCGTGCTTTTACCACTTGTAGATCAGTACGAACCAACAGGAACAGGAGAGTCACCACTAGCTGC
>JAYUCW010000029.1:0-5595 GCA_043740125.1 Minisyncoccota bacterium | reverse complement strand
GGAAGATGAATTAAATGGCAGACCGAGGAAGTGTATTGACTGGCAGTTCCCTAAAGATGTATTCTACAAACTAGTTGCGTTAGATTCTAGAAACTAAGCTTTATAAAGTTATAACTATATTAGTAGGTACTCTATGTTTACTAAAAGCTGCTAGCTAAAGGCTTTTTTTTGTGGTAGAGTATTATTACATTACTAAGTAAATAAGCGACGTATACCGTTTCTTAGGATTCTAAAAATCCGAAGAAGCCAATCGTGCTTGAAAAATATATGGCAAATAAATCAGCGATTATGAGTGTACAAGAGAAGCAGAAAGCGTCTTTTGAAATTTTTTCAAAAGAATTTGGGTATAAGAATAGTATGGCGGCACCTCATCTTGTGAAGGTAAATGTATCTGTCTCAACAGGTTCTTCAATGAAACGTGATAAGAAATTTAATGATCTTGTTATGGACCGTCTCATGAAAATTACAGGACAGAAGGCAACTATTCGTAAAGCGAAGATGTCAGTTGCGTCATTTAAAACTCGCGAGGGAGACCCAATTGGAGTAGCGGTTACTCTTCGTGGCGCTCGTATGTTTGGATTTTTGGATAAAGTGCTTAATGTTTCACTTCCTCGAACTAAGGACTTCCGTGGACTTAATCGTACTTCTGTGGATGATATTGGTAATATGACGTTTGGTATTAAAGAGCATACTATTTTCCCAGAAATTAAAGATGAGGAGCTTAAGGATGTTTTCGGAATGGCTATCACCATGGGAACGACCGCGAAGACAAAGGAAGAGGCGACAAGGTTCTTTGAATTAATCGGCATCCCTTTCAAAAAGGCGTAAAAAGTCATAAATCACTTCATTTACTTCGTTGAGAATAATTTTTGCTCCACGCGTCGTACTATTCGTACGCCTTGGTCGCAAAAATTCTTCTCGCCTTGTAACTAAAGCAATTTCTGACTTTTTAACAAGTTCGAGAGTAAAAGCCTTTCAAGTAGAACCAAGCCTTCTTTGTTGAGGGGTAACAAGATAAATAGCTTGACACATATTTTTATGTATGGTAGGGTGTAGAAATGAAAAATATTATAGCAATTGCAGGATTTATTGGGATTTTCGGGTCTCAGGCATTATTCGCGTCTGCGGGGTATTTTAACAATACTCCAATTATTAATTGTGAGGCACGTATTACAAGAACATTACAAATTGGCTCTGAAAATAGTGAGGTGTATACACTTCAACAGATTTTAGTAAATACTGGATTTCTAGATGCAGCTCCTAACGGCTACTTTGGTCGCCAAACTAAATATGCAGTACAGTCATTCCAAATAAATAACGGAATCTCTTCTACAGGTATTGTTGGCTATCAGACACGTGAAGCACTTAATGAAAGTGCTTGTGGTGGTGATGTCTCATCTATAAATACTGGCTCAAACTACACGTTTAACCCGTATAACTTTACAAGTGGTGTAACTCAAGTTGAGCAAAATGATCCTTTCGTGACTGTGATTAATCCTCCAGTTGCTCCACCTGTCATCTATACTACTCCACAGAATAACTCTTACGCACCAGTTGTTACAGGTAATTCTTCATATGTAAACTATGATCAAAGGCAAGTTGTTACTCCTACAGTTGTACAAATGGGTTCATCATATGACCACTCTCAAATTGCGAGTACTCAAATAATCTACAGTCCTTCTATTGGCTACACGTATGGTATTACCCCAAGAACTGGATCAGTAACTGTCTCTTCTCCTGTTGCAAATGCAATTTATAACGAAGGTGATAATGTCTTTGTTAAATGGGGAACAAATAATCTTCCAGCTAGAACATTTTCTATTCTTCTTGAAAGTAATATTTCAGGTCAAAGTAAAGTAGTTGGCACAACAAGTGGTAATTCGTATTCATTTATTCTTACAAAAGAAACTCTAGATACTGTTTGTTCTGGAACATGTAACAACGGGCAACTAGGATCTTTTAAAGTAGTTGTCACAACACCTACTACTGATATCGCAGGTATCACTTCTACACTTCGCGCCGCTATTGCACCCATTACTATTAAGCGTCCACTTGGGAACGCATCTGTAACTATTTCTTCAAGTAAAACACCAGTTAATACTGGAGAAGTTTTCAAACTGTATGTTAATGTGCCAACCAGTACCTATGGCTACAGCACTGCGAACGTCTATGGTAACTACTCGGTACGTCTGAAAGCTATTTGCCCACCATCTGTCACTGCAAGTATCGCAGGAGTATCCTGTGGTCAGGAGTTTGTTATTCCATCAACAGTAATTAATGCTCAGCAAGAAATTCCAGCTATCATTACCAACAACACATGGTACAAGCAGGATGTTACCTTCCAAGTAACTATTGTTAACCTAGCAAACCAAGTAATTGGTTCTGCAGAAACACGTGTAACTGCAAATGGTGCGCCGTTTAGTTTCTAAAAAAGTTTGTATATACAGAAAAGCCGACCATACGGGTCGGCTTTTCTTAGTATGTTTTATAGCTTTTATGCAACAGCATTTTTAACTAGAAACATAATCAAAGTAACTATCCCAACTAAAAATGTTCCCCAGAGAGTATCTACAATAGTAAGAGACCACGGGTAGTCTTTAAGTGTTGCAAGATTAGTGAGATCATAAAATGCGTACATCACAAATCCCATGAGTGCCCCATACAGAGCCGCCTCTCCTAGTGTAGTTACTTTTGAAAGAACGAAAACCCAAATACCAATAATTGCCACTACATAGACAAGTGGTACAGCAGGCAGGTAGGGGACGAGTGCCCCATTTTCGATCTTTATATGTTGTGAGAGCAAGTCAAGATAGAACTTTTTTGCAACATGAGCAAGCCAAATATAATCTAAAATAATAAAACTGATAAAACCAGCGATTGATGAAGAAATAATTGGGAGCATGTATGTAAGTGTAACACAGCAGTTTACAGGTAGTTTGACAAGTTTCATTATACCTGTTAGAGTTCATACGGAGTTTATTCATTCTTTTTCTTTAGTGAGGTATACGATATGTCTACTACTATGTCTGCATCTGAAAATAAGATACTCGCAGAATTGATTTCAATTGTTGTAATTAGTCGAGCCAAGAAAAAACCTGCGAATGAAAATCAAAATAAAAATGCGGATGAAGATCCAGATAAAAATGTGCGTGAAAAAGTTCTTGCACCCCTTTTCTTGTTGGAAAGCCAAGGAAAAATTACTGTTGGAGGCTTCTTGTTTAGGGAAGAAGTAAAGGCTGCTGTTGCGGATATTGTGGAGATTTTTGAGTTAACGGAACCACAAAAATATAATCCTACTCCTAGTAGTACGCTTTTTGATGAATATGCCATGTATTCACTTTCTCGCACCAGAAGTATTCAGCGATGGTGGAAAAAAGACGAAAAGGAAAGGAGTGCAGCAAAGATACGACATGAATTTAGTGTATTTTAAGTCTGTGTTTACTACAACGTGGGTGATGCCGTGTGTGTAATGCCATGGTTCCGATAGGAACCATGGCATTGTTATTTTGTATTTTGTGTGGTAATATTACAAAATTCTCTGTAATCCGTCTTTCTCCGCAAGTTTTAAGAAAAGTCATTGATTTTCCTTAAGATTTACGTAAAAATGACGAGATATTCAGAGGGATAGTACTGGCGGGTATACGTACATTCTTTATGTGTGTGTATCTACTAATAACTAATAACTATTAACTAATAACTATCTAGCAGAATGGCAAAAACATCAACTGTTGCACGAAGCAATAAAACGCCAAAATTCTCATCACGATTAGTGAACCGATGCTTTAAATGTGGTCGAAAGCGAGGTTTCATGAGAGATTTTGGACTCTGTAGAACATGTTTTCGTGAGCTTGCGAACGAAGGGATGATTCCAGGTATTAAAAAGTCTTCTTGGTAAACAAATTTATATGGATCAAATAGCAAACATGCTCATTGCAATCAAAAATGGTGGCCTCGTAAAAAAGACTACTGTTACTGTACCTTCATCAAACATGAAGGTGGCAATTCTCGAGCTTCTCAAAAAAGAAGGGTATATTAAGACATATATTGTGCACGGAGACGTCAAGAAAACAGTCGAAATTGTTCTTGAATATGTCAAAGGAACATCACGTATTAATGGTGTTGCTCGTGTGTCGAAGATGTCAAAGCGTGTCTACACAGGAGTGAAAGGGATTACATCCTTCAAGTATGGTCACGGTATGACAGTACTTTCAACTCCAAAAGGCATACTTTCTGACAAGCAGGCTCGTAAAGAGCTTGTAGGAGGGGAATCATTATTCACAATTTGGTAAAAAACGTATGAGCAGAATCGGAAAACAACAACTACAAATTCCAGCAGGTGTCGAAGTAACATTCGATGCCCATGCTGTACGTGTGAAAGGACCACTTGGAGAACTAACGAGAGATCTTCGTGATGAAATCACTTTCAAAAATGAAGGCGGAATCATTACTTCGGAACCTCGTCGTAACGATAAGTTTTCAAGGTCACTTTGGGGAACATACATGTCTCATGTGAAGAACATGATTACAGGTGTAGGAACTCCTTTTAGTAAAAGACTTCTTGTTGAAGGAGTTGGTTTTAAATGGGAAGTAAAAGGAACAGATCTCGTGATGTCACTTGGTTTTTCTCACCTCGTCACTAAGAAAATTCCACAAGGGGTTACGGTGATTGCAGAAAAAAGTGCTCTCACTATTTCTAGTATCGATAAAGAGGCGGTCGGGCTCTTTGCTAACCAAGTTCGTTCTATGAAGAAGCCTGAACCATATAAAGGGAAGGGTATTCGTTATAGTGATGAAGTTGTGCGTCGTAAGCAAGGTAAGAAATCAGCATAGTCTTGCAATTAAATTCTAGTATATGAAAACAAATATAAAAACAGAAAAGCGTCTCCGTCTTCATAAGAAGATACGATCTCGTGTCTCAGGGACAGCAGCGTGTCCACGACTTGCTGTATTTCGTTCCAATCGATATATGTACGCACAGCTTATTGACGATGTTCTTGCTATAACACTAGCATCAGCATCTGATATTTCTTTGACTGATAAAGTATCAAAAGTCGAGCGTGCAAAGTCAGTTGGAAAGAAGCTTGCAGATGAAGCAAAGAAGAAAAATATTACCACAGTCGTTTTCGATCGTGGCGGGTTCTCGTACCGTGGTCGAGTACAGGCACTAGCAGATGGCGCGCGTGATGGCGGTCTTATCTTCTAATTTCTCAAATCTATGTCAGAAATAAATACAACAACTAATACAACAGAAACTCCCACAGTGCAAACAACTGTCGCAACAGGTAACGTTGCCGTAGCTCACGAGAAGGAAATCGGAGGACGTGGGAATTTCCGTGGTGGAAAAGGGGGTAAACCAACAGGTGGACGTGGTGGATCACGAGGTCCACGGGCACCACGTGAGAAGCCAGAATTTGATAGTAAGACTATTAGTATTCGTCGTGTGACTCGTGTGGTTTCAGGAGGACGACGCTTTACACTTTCAGTAGCTATTATTGCTGGAGATAGAAATGGTCGTATAGGACTCGGTACTGGCAAAGCACTTGATACACAAGTTGCTATTGAAAAAGCGCTGAAATCTGCAAAGAAAAATATGTT
>JAYUCW010000028.1:0-5677 GCA_043740125.1 Minisyncoccota bacterium | reverse complement strand
TGTTATCTGTTATCTGTTATCTGTTATCTGTTATCTGTTATCTGTTATCTGTTATCTGTTATCTGTTATCTGTTATCTGTTATCTGTTATCTGCTATCTGTTGTCTGTTGTCTGACAGTCTGTATACTAGTATTCATATGTCCCCAACTTTAATCGCCATCGTCATCTTCGGAATTATTATCTCAGCACTTCTTGTTTTGCTCTTACTTCGTCAAAAAGATGGAGAGAAAAAAGAAGGTGAGGATCAGACTTTCCTGATCTTGCAAGATCAGCTCGAACGCTTGCGTGGCGCGGTAGAAAATAAGCTCGAGCGTTCATCATCTGACCTTCATCAAGTGCTTCACAGGCAGAATACTGAGTCCACTCGCCTCATCACCGAGATCACTCGAGAGCTCACGGAAGTAAAGGAGGGTAACAAACAAGTATTCTCGATGACAGAACAACTTCAAAATCTTGAGAAGGTGCTCACTCATCAGAAACAACGAGGGAATCTCGGTGAAGCGTCTCTTGAGCTCATTTTGTCAAACATGCTCGCACCTGGCCAGTATGAGATGCAATATTATTTTAAAAATAATGAAGTGGTGGACGCGGTGATCCATACCAAAGAAGGAATCATTCCAATTGATGCGAAGTATTCACTCGATAACTACCAGCGTCTTATGAACGCAACTGATGAAGAAGAGACTGCGTATTATCAGAATGAGTTTAAAAAAGATATTCAGAAGCGGATTGATGAGACTGCTAAGTATATCAGGACTGAAGAAGGTACACTTCCATTTGCATTCATGTTCATTCCGGCGGAGGGGATCTACTATGACCTCTTGGTTAACCAGGTGTCACGTGGCGCGGTCAATACCCAGAACTTGATAGAATACGCGTATAATAAAAGAAAGGTCATCATTGTGTCTCCTACGACGTTCTATGCATATCTACAGTCAGTGTTGTATGGTTTTAAAGCTTTTAAAATAGAAGAGAGTGCCAAGCATATTGAGAAGCGTGTGGAGGAGCTCGGGAAGCATCTTGAGGCCTATGAAGAATATATGAAAAAGCTCGGTGTGACATTAGGTACAAGTGTGAACCATTATAATACTGCGTATAAAGAACTTAAGAAGATAGATAAAGATGTTTTTCGTATCACAGGAGAAACTGCGGGGATAGAGCCGGCGCTCCTCGATAAGCCAACGTTTGATGAAGAATAAAGGGGTAGACTGTAGCTATTAGACTGTAGACTTTAGTTAATACTACAAATACAAATACAAAAAAATATTATAGATAGTATAAAAAATGAAAAAAAATGCACCGAGAAGGTGCATTTTATGTGATAGTGGGAGGATTTAACTTTCTGTCACATAAGTAAACGGATTCGATCGTCAAAGCTTATATCGTTAGAATTTTTTTCAACTGGTTTTTTTGGTTTGTACGCCCAACTAGCAATCATTTCTTTTTGTAGTTTTCGTTCAACATAGGTATGTCGAACGAAAATAATAGATGAGATGATATAGCCTATGGGACCACTTACTACAAAAACCCAAAATATGGAAGACTCAAGTGAATCTTGTGCAAAAGGGTTCGCAGGACCATTTGTACCAAATCGGTACATTAAGGCAGCTACTAGTCCGTATCCTAGCAACAAAAAAAAATAGAGAGACCACACGTCGATCTTGATGTAGTTTGCAAAAAAAGATACAAGGTTAGTTAGGTTTTCCGTTTTTCCTACTGCAAAAAAGATCAGAAATGCATTCACATATATGAATGCATAAAAGATTTCGTTATGAGTTTTTATGAGAAGGGTTCTTCTGTCTTCAAACATACGACTTAAAAAGTGCATACAATTTTCCTAGTTTTTTAGTTTAGTTACTGAAACGAGCGATTAATTTCTATAATAGCATCATTAAAAGTAATGTCAATGACGTGACCTTGCAGAGTTTTGTAAAATAGTGTATAATTTCACAACTATGTCATTCGCAGTTATTCAAACAGGGGGAAAACAATACAAAGTTGCCGTTGGCGACGAGATCGCAGTTGAGAAATTAGCTGGTGATCACAAAGTTGGAGATAAGGTTACTATTACTGACGTTGTACTTACTGACGATGGTACAACAACTACTCTTGGAGCTCCTTTTATTAAGGGTTCATCAGTAGCTGCTACCATTAGTGAAATCGGAAGACTCGATAAGGTACTCGTTGTACGTTACCGTCAGAAGTCACGTTACCACAAGAAAAATGGCCACCGACAGCCATTTATGACACTCACGATTGATACCATTAAATAACGCTGACCTCGCTGAATAAAGCAGACCACGCAGACCTAATACAAAAGCACTTACGGAGCGCTTTTGTATTTAATATATTTTAATTAAGATACAAAATTAATGTTGTGTTCGTGTCATTCCCGCGAAGGCGGGAATCCAGTTTCTAGAACCTAGATTCCCGCCTTCGCGGGAATGACACAGCTTACTAGTATTGGTTTAAAAGGAGGAGTGCTAGTTACGGCGGTCGAGTGCTTGCTTAAAAGTATCTCTATCGACATACTCAAGCTCAAGTCCACTTGAGAGCCCACGTGCTAGATGGGTAAGATTCACTTTTTCTACTCCAACGATTTGTTTAATAGTTTTTTCTATATATTCGGTTGTTACATCTCCATAGTCAGTGACAGGAAGTGCGAATATAATCTCTGAAAGAATGTTGGAAGTAATTCCTTCATGGATATGTAGAGTAAGCTCGCGGATACGGATGAGCTCGGATGGCTTCTCAGTAAGTGGTGGGACAAGGCCACCAAGAATGAAGTAGAGACCATTATAAGAACCAGTTTTTTCAATTGCATCTAAGTCTAATTCTTTTTCGAGTATCATGATAATAGAACTATCACGTGACGTTGATGAACAGATATCACAAAGCGTGCTGTCATTTTTAAAGTTCCTATCACCATAATATCTGAAGCATTTTTCACATTGCTTGCCAGTATTTTTTAGTTCTTCTAAGACTTTAATAAGTTGTTCTTTGAAGTGTGAATGTTCACGTAAAAGAAAATAAACGAAGCGTTTCGCTTGCTTTGGTCCAATACCAGGGAATCGCATGAAGAGTTCGGTGAGTCGATCGGTGGGGTTCATAAGTATTTTGGTAGTATAGCAAAAACAGCCGTTAGCTTGTAGCCTTAAATTCAATGCAATACAAAAACCGCTGCGACAGTGGTTTTTGTCGAGCGGTGTGTGATTAAGCGTAACAAGGTAAAGGAGCTCTTGCTTGTCTGCCTTTTGTGTCCCAACTTTTTACAAAAGTTACTTCCTCATTCCCTCTGAATGCTTCACGCAGTAGGGTTTCGATATAGGGTTCGGGTGCTTCTCGCTGGTTACTCAGGTATATCGCAACATGCAATGAGCCAGTTGTGTTGCATGCTTTGCACTCCCGAAAATTTTCACGGTATCCAGAGCCATCGCAATCAACGCACCTGTCGGAATGCGGTTCCCATTCGAGTTCGTCAAAATAGTCAAACAAACCATCAATACCCCAAGGTCCCATTACAACGAGCGCTGTCAGGGTATCAGAAACTTCACGAGGGCTTGGTTCAAAACGAGTTGCTGCCATTTTTAAATCTCCTAAAGTTGTTGAAAGTGATCAAAGAAATCTTTGAAAGACGCGAAAAAACGAGTCAATAAAGTACTAATATAGTATACACTAAATTATATAAAAGTCAAGGTAAAAGCTAGAATTACTATACAAAGTAAGATTTTTACTTGAAAATGCGAATGAGGAAGTAGGCTAGTTGTTTACGTCGAAACTTGCTAGTTTCGACGCGATTTTTACGCTTAAAAATCGGCTTAAAAATCAAAAATTAAAAATCGACGTTCACGTTCACATTCGGCATAGAAAAATCACCAAATTCTGATTTTTCTACTGATACGAATGAAGTCTTCTTATCGTCAAAGTAGAGTTCTACCATGCCGGTTGGTCCATTACGATGCTTTTCGATCAAAATTTCTACAATATTTTTACGATCGGTATTCTCACCATACTTATCTTCACGGTGGATAAACATAACTACGTCCGCGTCTTGCTCAATAGATCCAGAGTCACGTAAGTCAGACAAGCGAGGCTTACCACCACGAGATTCAACAGCACGAGAAAGTTGGGAGAGTGCGATAACTGGAGCATTAAATTCCTTGGCGAGAGCTTTGAGTGAGCGAGAGATTTCGGTCACTTGGTTCACCATATTATCATACTGACGTGATGTACCCATAAGTTGAAGATAATCCACAATGATAAGCCCAATAGGTCTCTCACTATTAAGTCTACGAAGTGTACTTCGCATGTTAAGAATAGTGTTCGCCGCTTTGTCATCTACATAAATCGGAGCTTTCATAAGTTCATGCATACCTTGTTGAAGACGCTCGAACTCTTCATCAAGCGTTAATTTGGCAGTACGAAGTTTCCAGCTATCTACTTGAGACTGTGCGGATAACATACGGTCAACGAGTTGTTCCTTACTCATTTCTAGTGAAAAAATAGCAACAGGGATATTGTGCTTCACGGCTGCATTACGTGCGAAGTCAAGTGCAAGAGAAGTCTTTCCAACTGAAGGACGAGCAGCGAGGATGATAAGATCCGATGGTTGGAATCCAGATAACTTATGATCAAGATCTTTAAATCCTGATGGGGTTCCTCTCATACCGCTACCACTTTCGGACATTTTTTCGATACGTGACCAAGTTTCTTCGATCAACTCATTAAAAGCAATAAGTCTGTCAGAAGAGCCACCTTTGGTAGTGATTTCATAAATACTTTTTTCTGATTCTTCAAGAATTGATTCAAGAGATTCTGTTTCTTCATAGGCAATCTCTCCGATATGAGTTGTTGCTTCTATAAGTTTACGCAGGAGTTCTTTCTTTCGTACGATCTGTGCGTAGTATTTTACATTTGCTGCCGAACCAACAAGACCCAGAAGTTCAGAAAGGTAGGGTGCTCCACCAATCTGATCGAATTCTTTTTTACCACGGAGTGCTGCTGATACTGTCAGAATATCTACAGGTTCTTTTCTATTAACAAGATCTTCGATGACTTCATAAATAATCTGATGTTTAGCTGCATAGAAACTTCCAGCGTTGATAACATCTGCAATGTCAAAGAGTGCATCAGATGAAAGAAGCAAGGAACCAAGAAGTGCTTTTTCAGATTCAAGATCTTGTGGAGGAATACGAGGACCACGAAGTGCATTGTCAACTGGCTTTCGGTCGTAGCTCTCGTAGTTGCCTTTTTTTCCTGATTTACGTTTTGAAGCGGAGGCGAGTTGGTCAAGTGGAATCATGGGGGTAAGTGTACTAGATGGAGGGCCCTGTACACAAATAGAAGTATATTGTTTTATGTTAAAAGTAGGGGATGAGATGGGGATAAGTGAATAGACTTTAGCTGTTAGACTGTAGACTTTAGCTTAACTATTTTAGAGTCTTGAGATTCGACTGAAAACGAGTTTTTAGTTCTTAAAAATATGGTATTATTTTGGTATGAATGAGTCAGAACCAACTCCAGTTATAGAAAATAAAGAAGCAATGAGAGAGGGACCTGAGATTGAACTCCAATATGCTCTTATACCATCCCCAACTAACCCCTTAATATTTGATTAGTCTTTTGATATACTTATGTATATGAACAGATGTAAAATAATAGACCATCATTCACTTAA
>JAYUCW010000027.1:0-5820 GCA_043740125.1 Minisyncoccota bacterium | reverse complement strand
CGCAGTCGCAGTCGCAGTCGTGGTCGTAGTCGTAGTCCCTGTAGGAGTAGACACAACCACCGGTGCAGGAGATTTTTCAGCCTCTTTTGAGCATGCGCTCAGCGAGACAAAAGAAGCGACAAGACTCGCCAAAACAAGAATTTTTTTCATAATCAGCGCCTCCTTTAGACGCTTTGACCATTACTGGTCGTTTTTAAGTGTGGAAAGAACATCGGTGCTTGTGATTTTTTAAAAACACAAGCATATATGTAGTATACACTAAACTACATAAAAGTCAAGGGCCTACAATTCATGAATTGTAGGCCCTGTTTTTGCCATTTTTTTTGGCAAATTTAAATTTACCGTCCTTTTCAACGGCAGGTTGGGCAAAAACAACCCTTGCCGTCCCAGTAACTTCCAAGCGGACAAGACCAACCAGATGATAACTTGTTTGTTCTATCTTCCGAAAAACCTTGAACTGTAACAGTTCCTTGCGTAAGAACTAACGGAACTGCTACCCGGCAAGCGCCTGTTGTGGAGTAGAGTAGTCCGAGACCACCACCAACACCTGCTGCGCGACTACTGTTACCAATGAGGGCACCAGAGACTGCCCCTGCAATAGTTAACAGGCCACTTCTTACCACCACTTCTTCCGTGGTGCAACTACGGTAGGCATGAGTATCTGGTATCCGGTTCACGATGACTGTTTGAGTCACCTGTGGAGCATTTTGTATACCTTGTAGAAGTTGTGGCACTTGGGTTGTGCACCACATGCCGTTTACAAGAAACATGGGTGGGGTACCCGGTGGAATCTGGTTAGTATTGGACCAGCAAGCTGCGGAAGCGTACTCAGCAAATGCCGACAAAATGAGAATAAGGACACGTTTCATGATGTTTTTCATCAGAATCTCCAAAAAATTAAAAGGTCATATAGGTTTTTATTAATACTTGGACTAATTTCCAAATATCTCAAAACTCTAGTTATATTATACACGAAAAACAACTTTTGTCAATAAATCTTAGATTTTTACTTGAGAAAATTAGTAACTTCTTTTGTTACGTCTTCAAGAACAGTAAGAACTTCCTTTCTACTTCGAAGAGAAGCTCCTTGTAACTTTATCTCCTCACAGCTTCCTCCTTGTGGCAGAGCAACAATCCAAGATAGTGGATCACTGTGTGGATATACTTTTTGCCATAAAGTGGTCCATTCTCTAACATCTGTCATCTCAGAAAGAATAGCGAGGTCATAATAATCTTTATATTCTTCTCTTTCACATATTGCTTTTAATTTCATGACAACAATATCCCCTACTCCTGCTATTCTAAAACCTTCTTCATCTTTGGGTGTATCTACAAGTAATGACGCTCGGTGGATAAAAGAAAGTTTTACCTCGTCGATACGGCACCACAAAGTGTCTTTTTCTTCGTAGGTAATTATGATATTCGGGAACAATGTGATTAGTTGTGCTTTTAATTGGTTTGTATCGATATGACTTTGGATAAAATAATCAAGATCAACTGACTCTCTATGTCCTGATAAGAGGGTAAGAGCAGTGCCGCCAGCAAGGTAGTAGTTCTGGTCTAGGTTCTTGTAAATAACCCGCCCAATATCATGCATCTTTTTACTAATTGTTTCAATATGAATCATGAAAGAATGAGTTTAAAATATGTGAATCTTCTTTCTGAAATAGCTCCTTTTTTTAAGGAAAGAAGTGTACTTCTTATTTTTTCTTTACCGTATAAAGAAAAAATAGCTTTCACATCCGATAGTGTGCCTGAAGAAAGTGCTCTTGTAATAATGGACTTTTCTGAGAGGTTTCGTAAAGATTTTTCATCAACATCCCAAAAAAGATTTTTAAGTGTGGCTGTTTCCATTACCATATTATATCATAAGGCTTCTTTGTGATGAGTACTCCCCACAAGCTAATGGCTAATGGCTAATGGCTATACTATACTATCCACATGCCAGCAATCTTTGATGATGTAAAACAAAATACACAGCTCTCAGAAATTCATAAAACTGAAGAAGAAGAGCTAGTGAAGCTCCTTTCTGATAAATACAATCTTCCATATATTGATCTTCGTGGTATTGCACCAGAACCTGACGCGATGAATTTTCTTCATGAAGAAGAAGCCCGAGATGCAGGTGTGGTGCCGTTTAAGCTCGTCGGACAAAAACTCTACCTCGGAACTCTCTCTCCTGGAAATCCAAAACTAGAAGAACTTCTGCGTCCAATCGAAGATAAAGGAACTGAACTTCTTCTTTTCTTGTGTTCCCATGCTTCCCTTGACCACGTACTTTCTCGATATAAAGAACTTGGTCATGGGGAAAAAGTGGACACGGGACTCTTTGAACTAACTCCAGAAAGAATGAATGAGTTAATGGGGCACTTTGAAACACGTGAGGAACTTCATCTATTCTTTGATGAAATGTCACACTCACAAATGTTATACAAAACAACGAGAATCCTTGAGCTTATGATGGCTGGAGCACTCAAGTTCGGAGCAAGTGATATCCACATCGAACCAGAAGAAGAGAGAGTACGACTTCGTTACCGAGTCAACGGCGTTCTAGAAGATATTTCATTTTTTGAATTTTCACTATTAAAAAATATTACAAGTAGACTTAAATTACTTTCGAAACTAAAACTTTCGAACACCCAAGGTGCACAAGATGGGCGTTTCAGTATTAACTTAGGTGAGGTAGAAGTAGATATGCGTGTTTCAGTTATCCCAGGAAATTATGGCGAGAGCTTTGTGATGAGAATCCTTGACCCACGCAACACCGTATCTTCACTTGATAAAATCGCTTTCCCGAACGTGTTACGAGAAGCGATTATGGCCGCACTTGCTAAGCCTTTTGGGATTATTCTCACCACCGGTCCAACAGGATCAGGGAAAACAACAACACTCTATGCATTTCTCCATCATGTCTATTCTCCAGAAGTAAAAATAATTACTATTGAAGATCCCATTGAATATCATCTCGAAGGTCTTACACAGACTCAAGTTGATGAGAAAAAAGGATACACGTTTGTAGCAGGACTTCGCGCTGCGCTGCGTCAGGATCCTGATGTGATTATGGTGGGAGAAATACGAGATGAAGATACTGCAAAAGTAGCGATCAACGCAGCACTCACTGGGCATATTGTCTTTTCAACATTACACACTAATAATGCTGCGGGAACCATTCCTCGACTTATTGACCTTGGAGTAAGCTCCAAAGTTATGGCGGGAGCACTTTCTCTTTCTCTTGCGCAACGCCTCGTGCGAAAGTTATGTGAGAATTGTAAACGTGCCTATGAATCTAACGAAAAGGAATCACGTGTGATTACGAATATTTTGGGTGACATGATAACTTCTTTAAAAAATGAATCTATGGATGGACATATCCCCTCAGCCTCATATACACTCTTTCACTCACCTGGGTGTGAAGAATGTAGTAACACAGGATACAAGGGACGCATCGGGATTTTTGAAGCAATTATTATGACTCCTGAAATTGAGACAGTTCTTCTAGGAAATCCAAGCGAACGTGAAGTACACAAAGCAGCCAAAAATCAAAAAATCCCCTCACTTCGAGAAGATGCTATAATAAAAATGTTAGAAGGACTTACTTCTTTTGACGAGATTGGGAGAGTTGTGGATCTTTATACACCGGAATGATGCGACAACAGACAGGCACTGTAGTAATCTGTTGTCTGAAAGCGAAGCGGTCTGATGTCTTTCTGAAAATAAAAAAACAAGCAGTGTTAGAACATGCTTGTTCCTTCATTACACTCTAATTTGCCACAGCGTATGTATCTCTAAGCAACCCCTTGGTGAAGAATAATCCTTCGTAAGGATAGGCACAGAGGCAACAAGTGCAACCAGACCGTCCTTCGAAATAGAGAATGAGAATAAATTCCCGATTGTTTAGAGATATATAGGTTTTGACAAAGTAATACACAACTTCAGAAACGATAAGTCTATTATATCATAATATAAAACTTTTGTCAAATATTTAATCAGTTCCATTTTTTATGACCAAGACCTCCCCTACAATTGAACTCGAAGAAACAAGACATTTAGATAGTACTCTTCGGCCTGAGAAATTTTCTGATTATATCGGTCAAGAAGTTATCAAAAAAAATTTACACATACTTTTAACTGCAGCAAAGGAAAGAAATACTCCACCTGAACACATACTTTTATATGGTCCACCAGGACTTGGAAAGACAACCTTAGCCCACTTAATCGCAAAAGAGCTTGGAAGTAATTTACGTTTATCAAGTGGCCCTGCGATTATGAAAGTTGGTGACTTAGCTGCGATACTCACCAATCTCACGCCTGGGGATGTACTTTTTATTGATGAAATTCATAGGTTGAACAAATTAATCGAAGAAGTTCTTTACCCGGCGATGGAGTCTGGGAAGCTTGATATTATAATCGGCAAAGGACCTTCTGCTCGCACCATACAGCTCGACCTTCCCCCTTTTACATTAATCGGGGCAACGACACGCATCTCACTTTTATCTGCCCCCCTACGCTCAAGATTTTCCGGTGGTGTGTACCGATTACAATATTATACAGAAGATGAGATAGCAATAATTGTGACTCATAGTGCAGAAATTTTAGGAACAGATCTCCCTAAAGATGCAGCTCTTGAGATAGCAAAGCGCTCACGGTTCACACCTCGTATTGCCAACTACTATCTAAAACGTGCTCGAGATTATGCACAAGTACATAAGGCACTTATCGATAAAGATGTTGTAGACACATCTCTTTCACTCCTTGAAATTGATGAATTCGGTATTGGAACTTCAGAAAGAATTGTTCTTGAGTGTCTGGTGAATGTGTTTAATGGTGGGCCAGTTGGAGTTAACACTCTTGCTGCTGCCACCGGTGAAGAAGAAGCAACAATTGCGGATGTGACTGAACCATACCTACTACAAATCGGAATGATAGAAAGAACTCCACGAGGAAGGAAGGCGACGGAAAAGGCATTAAAATATTTTAAAAAATAAACAGCGCTTGTGGCGCTGTTATTGAATAGAGACAGACTTACCCAACTGAAGGGTTTAAGTCATGAGTGTTTTTGAAGGAGTAGTTTTTGCTTTACGTTTTTCTTTTTCTTGTGGAGGGATTGTTTCAACACAGAGTGTATATGTTGATGCGTTGATGATTAATCCCATATACAAAAAAACAAAAAGACTTGTGAATAAATCAAAAGTATCTTTTTTACCATGTGCAGTAGTAACAATAACGGTTGTGAGCAAAATAGAAAAAGCCCCCAGCCTTGCCTTCCAAAGCCAACCATTGTGATTGTTGGGGTTTGGTGATTTTTTTGCCTCTTTAAAAACATTTATCCTTTTATTAACCCACTGAAACAATGTCAGTATTATTGGCAACAATGAGCAAGATATGCCACTTAGTAAAGGTAGAAAAAGGAGGTTGATAGAATACCTAGACACAGATTGCTCACCTGGTTGTAACAGTTCAATAATCGAAAACAGAAACCCGATTATTGTAGGGAACATAAAACAAATGAAGAAAAATACAAAAGTTGCCCCTTTGTTAAATTTCACTTCAAACCACCAGACAATAGATGTCAGGAGGTTAATAAACTTTTCTTCAATTGGAAGAATTTTCATACAAACTCCTTATTAAAAGATCAACGTGTGGTTTATACTACGTTTATTTATGTATTATGTCAATATTTTATTTTAAAACACTTCTGGCATACTTACCTGATGTCCACTATTAGAATATTAGGCATCGATCCTGGTTTTGATAGATTAGGGGTTTGTGTTTTAGATAAAGAAATCAGTAAAGAAACCCTTGTTTTTTCGACTTGTATAA
>JAYUCW010000026.1:0-2380 GCA_043740125.1 Minisyncoccota bacterium | reverse complement strand
CATCAATTGGAAGTTTCGTACAAGTTGTTGCTTCACGACTCTATGTTGCACCCATCATGAAAGGGCGCAGTAAGTGCCTCTCCTGCGGAGAGGCACTTCGTGCATCTGATCTTATTCCGGTAGTGTCATACCTTCTCCTGAAAGGTAAGTGTCGTTATTGTAAAAGTAAATATGGAGTATCTGCGATTATCATTGAAGTGTTATTCGGAATAACATTCCTTGCATTGTATACATGTATACTTGTCGACCAACCAACACTTCTTCTGGCGCTTATGTGGCTTGTGTACTACACGCTACTATTTGGTGTTCTTGGAGTAATGGCTCTTTATGATAAAGCGCATTCATACATCCCTCTTCCATTTTTAGCAGCTTTCTTAGCACTGTGTGTAATTATGTTTGGAAGAAGAATGTTTACTGATATCAGTTTGATAACAATACTATCCCCAATTTTTGTTGCATTACCATTTTTTCTTGTGTGGATTATTTCAAAAGGTAAAGGGCTTGGATTTGGTGATGTTATTATTTTCTTCGGTGTTGGGGCATTCTTTGGTTCATTACAAGGTTTTGCCGTGCTTATGATTTCAGTGTGGATGGGCGCAATTTATGGGCTTTACTTCAAGTATGTTCTTCATAATAAGCGCGAAGGAGTAACTCCCATCCCTTTTGTTCCTTTCATCGTGGTTGCATTCCTCATTGTTTTATTTAGTGGTATTACTATTTTTTTTCTATAGATTTTACTATACATTAATTATTGAGTTACCAACACCTATCTCCTAAATTCTGACCTCGTACTCATGCTATACTTAGCTCATGCTTTACTTCGACAGAGTTTCTAAAGAATACGAAAATGGTAATAAAGTCTTGTGTGATATTTCTCTCACCATCAATAAAGGTGAGCTGGTTTCTGTTGTAGGACATTCAGGAGCGGGGAAAACGACACTTATTAAGATGCTTTTAGCTGAAGAAGCTCCAACAGAAGGTGTGGTATCTTTTAACTCTGACGATATACACCTTCTTCGTGGAAAAGATATGACTAATTACAGAAGAAAAGTCGGTGTGGTATTCCAAGACTTTAGACTGATTCCCAATAAGACAGCATACGAAAATGTTGCATTCGCTATGGAAGCAGCAGGGCGCCATGACGATGAAATTGCAGAAGATGTTCCGCATGTACTTGATCTTGTAGATCTTAAGGGTAAGATGCACCACTTTCCACACCAACTCTCAGGTGGTGAACAACAACGAGTTGCAATAGCACGCGCTATCATCAATCGTCCAGAAATCATTATTGCGGATGAACCTACGGGGAACTTAGACCCACTTAATACCTATGACATCGTACAGATCTTGAAGAAAATTAATGATCTTGGAACAACAGTCATTCTCACAACACATAACAAAGGCATCGTGGATAACCTCGGTCGGCGAGTTATTACTATGGAAAATGGCCGCATTACACGAGATCAAAAGTCTGGTAAATTTACTATGTAACGTATATGATGAAAACAGTACTCTGGAAAAGAACAATATTAGCAGGACTTCGCGGTTTTTATCGTAATAGAACAGTGTCGCTTTCTTCTATTTTTATTCTCACTATTACGCTTTCTATTGTTACCTCTTTCTACTTATTCGGCGCTGTCTTTGACTACACACTTGAACAGGTAAAAGAAAAAGTAGACGTACGAGTGTACTTCACAACGGATGCAACAGAAGCACAGGCAACAGAAGTAAAAGCAAAGTTACTTGGCCTAAGCGATGTAAAATCAGTTACCTATATTTCTAAAGAACAAGCACTTCTTGATTTTAAGAAAAAGCATGAAGGTGATCAGCTTACATTACAAGCGCTCGATGAACTCGGTAATAATCCTTTTGGTTCTTCACTTTCTGTTATTGCCAAAGATACATCACGCTATGAAGCTATCGCAAGCCAGTTAAGTGACGGATCAGGATTACTCGGGGATAACAAAGGGATTGTGGATAAAGTAAATTATTATCAGATCAAGGATAGTATCGATAAGTTAAATAGTATTATCGGATGGACCAACACCGTTGGCTTCTGGCTTTCTATTGTTTTTGTACTTATGAGTTGCATGATTGTTTACAATACTATTCGTCTCGCTATCTTTGTGTACAGGGATGAGATTGCGGTGATGAAGTTAGTAGGGGCATCTAATATGTTTATTAGGGGGCCGTTTATTGTAGAAGCACTTTTGTATGCCCTTGTTGCTACTGTTATTACTCTTGTCATGTTTTTCCCTGCAACGGTTTGGGTTACACGTAAGACAGTGTTCTTCTTTGAAGGACTCAATATTAATTCTTTTTATACTGCGCATTTTATTGAGCTCACGCTTACGCTTTTGGCATTCGGGTCAGTGCTTAC
>JAYUCW010000025.1:0-2383 GCA_043740125.1 Minisyncoccota bacterium | reverse complement strand
GGGAGAAAACTATTGCGATAGACGACATAAAAAAGCTAGAGCAAGTTTAAAAAAATAAGGAATACTATTGAGTGTACCCTTTATACTAAGATTACATTTTGCACAACTATACCAAATATGATAGAATAAAATCATGTTTCAATTGCTATCTATCGTGCAGGTTCTACTAGCGATTCTCCTTATAACTCTTGTACTTATACAAAGAGCTAATACTGATGCATCAGGTGCTTTTGGTGCTGACGGAGGATCCGGTGCCGCTCTCGAAAAACGAGGTGTAGAAAAATCTCTTCACCGTCTGACTATTACCGTTGTGGTATTGTTCGTACTCTCTGTTCTTTACCCTCTCGTTTTTCGTTAACATAGATAGTCCTTTGTGAGATTTCACCATGGACACATTACACTACAAAGAAAAAATATATACTTTTAAGGAAAAGTTCCTCCTTACCTATAAATCACTCTCTCCTGAAAAAGTGCTTATTTCTTGGATTCTTCTTAGTATTGGTATAGGGTTCTTTTTTGCAGCATTAATTTCATTTAATAATCGATTTCTCCTCACTGTTCCAATTTATGGTGGAGAAATTAAAGAAGGAATTATTGGTACCCCTCGTTTTATTAATCCGGTACTAGCAACATCTGATCAAGATGAGGATCTTACCGCACTTGTATTTGCTGGCCTTACAAAAAAAAATGATGATGGAGGTATTATTCTTGATATGGCTGAAAAAATAGACAAAAGTGATGATGGACTTCGTTACACAATTACTTTAAAAAATAGTGCTCGATTCCATGACGGAAGCAAGGTAACCTCCGACGATATTATTTATACAATCAGTATTGTGCAAAACCCAACCATAAAAAGCCCTCATCGTATCGAATGGGAAGGAATCACCATTGAAAAAAATAGTGATTCTCAACTTACATTTATCTTAAAAAAACCTTTCCCTCTTTTTGTTGAAACATTATCATTAGGCATTCTTCCAAAACATATCTGGAAGAATCTTAATGAGGATCAAATAAGTCTTAGTGATTTTAATATTAACGCAATCGGGAGTGGGCCGTACGCAATTAAAAATATTACAACCCAATCAGGTATTCCAAATATTTTTACACTTAAAGCACACAAAAATTACACCCTAGGAAGACCTTACATCGAAACGATAACTCTCCTCAGCTACCAAAATGAAAAATATCTTTTAAGAGCATTCGATAATCATGACATCACCAGAATGCATGGTATTTCTCCAGAAAAAATTTCAGGACTTTTACTTGCTACAAGCAGTATCAAAACATCTCTCCTTCCTCGCACGTTTGCTATATTTTTTAATCCAAATAAAACAACTGCTCTTGCTGATAAGAATGTACGAGCTGCACTCCAAATGGCAATCAACAAACAAGCAATTGTTGATCAAGTTCTTTTCAAATACGGAAAAGTTATTAATAACCCATACCCTTTTGATAAAGAAGACACACTTTCTGAATATAGCGTAGAAAAAGCTCGCGATCTTATTATAAAAAATAAATCAATAAAAAATGCATCAAGCACACTTATCATTACTCTTGCAACAGCCAACACCGACGAGATGAAAAAAGTGGCAGAAATGATAAAGTCTGACTGGGAGAAAATTGGCGTTACTGCTACGATTGCTCTTTATGATGTTTCTGATCTTAACCAAAATATAATTAAAGATAGAAATTTCCAAGCGCTTCTTTTTGGGGCAATAACTGAATCCCCTTCTGATCTCTACGCATTCTGGCACTCTTCTCAACGTACTTATCCTGGTCTTAATATTTCTAATTATGTTAGTAAAGAATTAGATGAAAACCTTGAAGTGCTTCGATCAAGTAGTAACGATGAAGAGCAATCTGCTGCCTATCAATTGGTTAAGAAAGAATTTGAAGAAGAAACTCCAGGCATATTCTTGTTTGCTCCATCACTTATTTATATTACAAATGACAAAAATGTATCTCCTATTCCTCTTTATAGTTACAGTAAAGCTTCACGCTTTGCACTTGTAGAAAAGTGGTACCAATATACAAATAATGTTTGGCCAAAAGCATATTATAAACCTTTGTTAGAAGTAATTCAGAATATTATTCACTAAACACGCACTCTACCATGAACCCACACACACACCAAACAGATACTCTGAAAGAATCCACTGAAGGTACCTCCAACCCACAAGTAACTCATCAAGTTAATGAAGGAAGCCCTGTCTCTCTACCTCAACAAAAAAAACAAGGAGATCGATTCTCACACAATGGGACTTCTCGTTCTCGACCTTCACGCCCACCGCGTGCCATGGTTGGTCCAAAATTCGACACAACAGTCACCGGTAAACGTGAGACAGACCATATTCCAGCACTTAAAGATGGAGATATCCGT
>JAYUCW010000024.1:0-2399 GCA_043740125.1 Minisyncoccota bacterium | reverse complement strand
GGGAAAGTATATATGGTGGATGAGAGTGAGCTTCCCGTGCTTTTACCACTTGTAGATCAGTACGAACCAACAGGAACAGGAGAGTCACCACTAGCTGCTATAACAGAGTGGGTGAATGTGAAAGGGTATGTCACAGAAAAGGGGACATTCAAGCATTCTTCTGACGGAAAGAATTTTACTCGGGAGACCAACACCATGCCTCAGTGGGCTGGGTCTTCATGGTACTATCTTCGCTTTTTAGACCCACATAATCAGAACGCACTTATTGATCCGCAAGTAGAAAAAGCATGGGGAGCAGTTAACGTCTATGTCGGAGGAGATCATGCAACACGGCATCTTATCTATGCGAGGTTTTGGCATAAGTTTTTGTTCGATATTGGTGTAGTGACCACAAGTGAACCATTTTCCCGTCTTGAATTCTTAGGATTTATCCTTGCAGAAGATGGTCGCAAGATGAGTAAGCGCTGGGGGAACATCATCAACCCGGATGATGTGGTAAGTGAGTATGGAGCAGATACACTACGAGTGTATGAGATGTTCATGGCCCCGTTTGAGCAGACTGCCACTTGGAGCACTTCGAGTATTAAGGGTGCAGATAAATTTTTGGACCGAGTCTACGCACTACGACAAAAAATTGGGAGTGAATCAACAATTGAAGTAGAACTTAATAAAACTATTAAAAAAGTATCTGAGGATATTGAGAATTTTAAGTTCAATACTGCTGTTTCTTCTATGATGATTTTGATCAACACTATGGAGTCAAGTGCTTTTTTGAAGGAAGACTATATAGAATTACTTAAAATATTAGCTCCATTCGCGCCTCATATTACAGAACAGATTTGGCACGAGCTTGGGTATGAGACGTTTATTCACAAAGAAGTCTGGCCAAAGTATGACGCCTCAAAACTTGTAGAAACTATCGTGACGCTCGCTATTCAAATTGGTGGGAAGATGCGAGGAACTATTGAAATTACTAGAGATTCTGGTGATTCTCTTGTTGTAGAAGCTGTAAAAAACCATGAAATGTACAAGAAATATGTAGGGGAAAATGAGCCAAAAAAGATAATTATCGTTAAAAATAAGATAATTAATATTGTTGTTTAGTTCCCTACATAATCTTGATTTGACGTTTTTGGCAAGTTCTGGTAGAATAGTAGATATTAACTTAATAATTCATATGTCAGGAATCACCTTTAAACCGAAAGCAGTTTCTAAAAAGCTTCTCACGACGCTTAATCCACGAACCCGAGAAATCGTGATTAATCGTTACGGACTTGAAAAAGAGAATCGTATGACCTTAGAGGCGATTGGAAAAACATATGATATTACTCGTGAGCGAGTTCGCCAAATTGAGAACTTTGCCCTTGCTTCTGTTAAGAAATCAAAAGAATATAAAGAGCATCTTTTTGTATTTGAAGAACTCAAGAAAACAATTGCAGAACTCGGGTCTGTTGTTTCTGAAGACCATCTCATGAGACATATCTCTAAAGATCCTGTAATCCAAAATCATATCAACTTATACCTTGCTCTTGGAGAAGATTTTAAGAAGCATAAAGAAGATGATCATTTCCATGCTCATTTTACAACGAACGACACAACTGCTATGCACGTGCGTGAGGCTCTTACGAAGCTATATGGTTCTATTAATGAAGAAGACCTTGTTTCTGAAGAAGAAATATTCGGTCGTTTTATGGGGCATCTCACAGAACTTCTCACTGAGTATAAAGATAACAAAGACATCATCTACAGGTATCTTGCACTTTCTAAAGTGATTGGGAAAAATCAATTAAGTGAATGGGGACGAACATCGTCACCTCATGTGAAGGCTCGTGGTATTAAAGACTATGCATATTTAATTATGCGTCGAGCGAATCGACCAATGCACTTTAAAGAAGTTGCGGAAGAGATTAATAAAACTTTTGGAAAGAAAGCTCATGTTGCAACATGTCATAATGAACTTATCAAGGATGCTCGTTTTGTACTCGTTGGACGAGGTATGTATGGTCTTAAGGATTGGGGTCACACAGGAGGAGTTGTTCGGGATGTTATCACTGAAGTTCTTAAGGAGGCTAGTCGTCCACTTCCAAAAGATGAAGTTATCAAAAGAGTTCTTGCAAAGAGAATTGTCAAACCAAATACTGTGCTTGTTAATCTTCAAAATACAAAACATTTTCGTAAGGTAGCAGGGGAGTATACACTTGCATAGATAGACTGTAGACTTTAGCTAGTAGACTGTAGCTTTTAATACAATACAATGCAATACAAAAGTGACCTCCAAAGGAGGTCACTTTTGTATTGCATTCACATTTTCTGGAGTACACTTTCCTCTACAGTCTACAGTCTACAGTCTACAGTCTACAGTCTACAGTCTACAGTCTACAGTCTACAGTCTACAGTCT
>JAYUCW010000023.1:0-14869 GCA_043740125.1 Minisyncoccota bacterium | reverse complement strand
TTAGTTTCTAGAATCTAACGCAACTAGTTTGTAGAATACATCTTTAGGGAACTGCCAGTCAATACACTTCCTCGGTCTGCCATTTAATTCATCTTCCGCATCTTGCAGTTCTTTCTCACTGACAAGTGAAAAGTCTGTTCCTTTAGGGAAGTACTGTCTGATAAGTCCATTAGTATTCTCATTGGTCCCACGTTGCCACGGAGAGGCAGGATCTGCAAAGTAGACCTGCATACCAGTATCGATAGTGAACTGTGTATGTTGACTCATTTCTTTACCTTGATCGTAGGTTAATGTTTTAAGAATATGAGTAGGTAGTTTGTGTAACTTCTTAACCATTGCTTCTCGTACAGAGAGTGCATCTTTACCAGAAGGAAGAGGAACAAGCATTGTGTATCTTGTTGTCCTTTCAACAAGAGTAGCAATAGCTGTTCTCTTGTACTTACCAATGATTAAGTCTCCTTCCCAGTGACCAGGAATTGTCCTGTCTGCTACTTCCACCGGTCTTTCGTGGATCGATAACATACCCTTGATTTTACCTCGCATTTCTTCGTCTTGTTCTTGTCTTCTTTGAGTGTATCTATACTTATGTGAACGTCTCAGTCCTTCAACAAGAGTTTTCTTAAGTGATCCTCGTGGAAGAACATACACATACTGATATATTGATTCGTGAGATACTTTCATAGCTTTATCAGTATATGTCTCTCGTAGCTTCTTGGCTATTTGAAATGGTGACCACTTCTTCTTGAGTCCAGCGTGAACTTCTTGCTGTAAGATTACGTTCTGTAATATCTTTCTTTTACCAAGCTTTCTAGAACGTATACGAGATGCAGCTTTCTTGTGTGCATAAATTGCACGATATACACCTTGTGAGTCTACACCTCTTACAAACTCTCTTCCGATTGTAGATACATCACATCCAATGCGACTTGCCATTAAAGACTGCGTAACTCCATCAATCTTCCATATCTCAAGACATTCACGATTCTTAAAGGTGAGTAAAAAATGATTTTTTGTAGACATAATTCTAATGATAATACGTACTTAGTAATATTGGATTAGATTCTGGATTCTAAGAGTGTAAAAATTAGCTTTTTTAAAATAACTCGCTATGCGTACCAATATCTATGCCGAGCAAAATTAACTTTTTATTATCAACACTATAAATCATAACAATATCATTCTGTATGTGACATTCACAACACCCTTCATATTCACCAGACAGCATATGTGCTCTGTACTTTGCAGGCAACTTTTTCCCAGAGACAAGTATATTGATAACAAAAATAAACTCACTTTCTTTATACTTCTTATGTTTTTTAACTTTATCAAATGATTTGTTAAATCTATTCGTTGGAAAAAAAATATACATACTTAGTAACTACTTCCAGTGCTTTATGTCTTGTAAAAACTCCTCAGCGCTCTTGTATCCCTTTCCATGCTTTATAGTTTCTTCCATTTCTTTACGCCAGTTACGTAGTGCCGGAGCAGGAATTTTCTCCACCGGGTACACCTCCACAGGAAGACTGCCTTTGTAAACAACCTCTTCTAAAAAAGAATTAAAAGCAGATGACATCGAAATACCTTCTTTTTTAAAGACTTTCATGGCTGCTTTTTTTACTTTACTTGTTGTACGAATTTGAATTGTTGTGTCCATACCCTAAGTATAGTCTTGTAACTACATTTGTCAATACAACTGTAATGACAAACTAGATAACTGTCACGGCATTCTCGATACTCACGGTCCCTAGAAGGACTTTTTCTAGAGCGTCATCACGAAGAGTTTTTGTGCCATTAGTATCCACAAGTTTCTGGAGCTCTGACATAGAAGCCCCTGCAACAATCATCGAGCGAAATTGTGTATCAAATTCAAGTACTTCAAAAATTCCAATTCTCCCCATATACCCTCTCCCTTCACATACATCACACCCGCGCCCTCGATAAAACTTACTCTTAGAAAGATCGTACGGGAAGTACGCAAGATACTCCGGAGATGGCATATACTCTTCACGGCATGCTTCACAATTTTTCTTAACAAGACGTGTCGCAATAACCCCATTTAAAGCATATGCAACAAGACTTTTTTCAATTTTCATATCTATTAATCGAGCCACCGTTCCGATACTTGAGTTAGCATGAATCGTTGAAAAAACAATTCTTCCAACAAGTGCTGCTCTCACTGCATGCTCTGCTGTTTCTCCATCACGAATCTCTCCAATCATAATAATATCTGGATCTTGTCGTAGAATAGACTTCATTCCCATTGCATACGTTAATCCTTTATCTGGATTTACTTGTATCTGTCTTATTTTATCAAAACGAAATTCCACTGGGTCTTCAAGTGTGATAGCATTTTTATCAAAATCCATAACTTCATTAAGTACGGAGTAGAGAGCAGAGGTCTTCCCCGACCCAACTGGGCCAGTGATCAAAAGCATACCTGTATTTTTCTTAAGAATCTTCCTTACCTTTGCGAGAGTTGCTTGGTTCATACCAAGCCCATCAAGATTAAGCACATGAGAAACAGAATTAGCAACACGAAAAACAGAAGCATCCCCATGAATAGTCGGGAAGATCGACACTCTCAGGTCAACTACAACAGAGGAAGTTACATTTGTTTTTTCGTCAAAGTGTGTGAACGTAAACGCGAAGTGACCATCTTGCGGTGTAAAAACAGACGTTGTGTCTAGTTCGGCAAGAATCTTAAAGTGAGTTCGCAGCTGCTCAAAATATGCCATGGGAATACTAGCATAATCCTGAAGCGACCCATCAACTCTAAAACGAATGCGAAATCTCGTAGAACCTGGATCAATATGCACATCAGATGCCCGCTTATTCAAAGCATCTGAAAAGATACTTCTCGCAAACATTGGGATATCTGGTAGTTCATTTATTTCCATAGATATACCTAAGTATATACACGGATAAAATATATAACCAGGGAGTTGTTAGAAAAAAGCTAAACAGCTTTCTTTGTAGCCTTCTTGGCTTTGGCAGCTGGCTTTTCTCGAATTGAAGTTTTTTGCAAGCGAAGCGCTCTGTTCAAAAAAGCTTCAATTCGCTTCTGAAACAGCAGGTTCACGTCTTGGACGCAAGTGTTTCTAGAAGAAACACAAGAAGTAAACTATTTTGTCTTCTTCACCTTTGGCGCAGCTTTTTCGGCTAATTTCACATTTGATGCGTGGATAGACATTGCAATTGAAACGATACCACCTTTTTCTCCTGGTTTTGGAGCCTTAACATGCTTCTTCATCATATTAAGACCATCAAGAACAACACGATTCTTCTCACGATCAATAGATACAACAGAAGAAGACTTTCCTTTCTCCTTACCAGCAATCACTATTACTTTGTCTCCTTTTTTTACGTGCATATATTTTTTATTAAAATTTTTAGTTATGTTGTATTTCGCTAAAAGCCAAAGGCTACAAGCTAATGGCTGTTATATGATTTCTGGTGCCAATGATGCAATCTTCTTGAATCCATCAATACCAGTAAGAGAGAGCTCTCGAGGGATTGGACCGAACACACGTCCTGCCTTAGGTTCCTTCTTCACCTTGTCCACGATAACCACTGCATTATCATCAAAAGAAATATATGAGCCATCTCCACGTCTTACTTGCTTTGTTGTACGAACAACCACACCGTAGACAATATCCTTCTTCTTAGTTTGCTTACGAGGTTCTGCGACTTTAACAGAAAGTACTACCATATCCCCGATAGAAGCATAGCGACGCTTACTTCCACCCAACACCTTGAATACTCTCCCGCGCTTTCCGCCTGAGTTGTCAGTGATTATTACGTTTGTTCCTGCTTGTATCATAGGGGTAGTAATTAGTTATTAGTTATTAGTAATTAGTAAAGGCAAATACGTTACTACTTCTTTCCGATAACGGTGAAGTTTTTGTCCTTTGAAAGTGGACGACATTCCTCGATCACAACCAAATCTCCTACCTTATACTCATTATTTTCGTCATGAGCTTTGTAGTGCTTGTCGATCTTATAGTACTTCCCGTACTTCTTATGTGCAACGTAACGATTCACGTTAACGACGACAGTTTTATCCATCTTATCTGACACAATAGTACCTGTAAGTTTCTTACGGGTTGCTACTACTGGCTTATTTTCTGGTTTTGTTGATGTAAATAGTTTCATAAAATTTTAGTTATCGTGCAACGACACGTGTTCTTACCGGAAGTTTACATCCAGCCTTACGAAGAGCTTCACGCGCTACTTCTTCTGTAACTCCATCAATTTCAAAAAGTATTCTTCCTGGACGAACTTCGAATACATATCGATCTGGATCTCCTTTTCCTTTACCCATCGGTACTTCAGCAGCTTTTTGTGTTACAGGTCGATCAGGGAAGATACGAATCCATACTTTAGCAGTTTTTCCAGCTGCACGTTGCATAGCTCGACGAGCTGCTTCGATTTGATTGGCGGCGACTCGCGATGGAGTCTCAGCTTTAAGACCAAATGCTCCAAAAGAAACAGTAATACCTCTCGTTTCTGGGCGCGCGAGCTTAGCCTCGGATAGTCGGGCTGTCTGCCATTTTCGGTGTTTTACTTTCTTTGGGAATAACATAATGTGTAATTGATTACTATAAATTTACTTTCCATCTTTCTTATCAAACTTCATACCACGATAAATCCATACCTTGATACCAACTACTCCGTATGTCATATGTGCTTTTTCACGAGCAAAATCAATATCAGCACGAAGTGTTTGAAGTGGAATACCTCCTCGCTTAATCTGTTCACGGCGAGCCATTTCTGCTCCTCCTAGACGACCAGAGACTTGGATACGAGCTCCTTGTACATCACGGTTAGCCATCACTTTTTCGATAGTCATTTTAAGAACTCGTCTGAAAG
This sequence comes from Minisyncoccota bacterium, assembly GCA_043740125.1. GTDB lineage: Bacteria > Patescibacteriota > Minisyncoccia > Phycocordibacterales > UBA5272 > UBA11704. The sequence goes on along the minus strand of JAYUCW010000023.1, from coordinate 10,000 downwards.
GAAGACGCTTTTCAATTCCTTCAGAAATCATAGCAGCAACAATGGCAGCATCTGCTTCTGGATTATTGACTTCTACAATATCAAGCTTCACATCTTGTGGAACAATAATTTTAAGACGAGCCATTTCTTTCTTAAGTGTCGCGCGAAGTTTCTCGATACCATCTCCACCTCGTCCTATAATCATACCCGGACGTGATGTATGAATCATGATACGATACTGCTTCTCACTTCTTTCAATTTCAATTAATGAAAGGTACATCCCTCGAAGTTTCTTGGTAAGCCATGCACGTACTAAAACATCAGCTCTAAGGTGATCTACATAATGAGCTTGATTCTTGCCAAACCATCGTGATTTCCAATCGCGGATGATTCCAAGTCTATGTGCATATGGGTGTACTACGTGTGTCATATAGATAGTTATTAGTGGTTAGTGGCTAGTGGCTAGTGGCTAGTTTTTTAGATGCTTTAGTTTCTGCAAGTTCTATATAAATTTTACTTGTATGCTTATGTATTGGAAATGCGCGACCCATAGCTCGTGGCATCCAACGCTTAATCACTACGCCTTTATCTACCGTTGCAATCTTCACCATAAGAGTGTCTGCAGGAACTCCTGCATTTGCTACGGCTGAGTCAAGAAGTTTCTTAATAGGAAGAGCACCTTTCTTAATAAGGTGAGTCAAAATACCTTGTGCTTGAACAGCAGACTTTCCTTTAATAAGTTCAGCAATGAGACGAACTTTTCGTGGCGCTTGGCGATAGTTTGGGAGTGAGGCTTTCATACAAATAATTATTTCTTCTTAGTGTCAACTGCGGTCTTCGCAGATTTTGCAGCGGTGATTTCTGACTCTTTCTTCTTCTGGTCAATTTCTTTTTGCATCTTTCCACCATGACGAGTAAATTTACGTGTCGGGGAAAACTCACCAAGCTTATGACCAACCATATCTTCAGTAACAAGTACATCGATATGAGTCTTACCATTGTAAACACCGAAGGTAAAACCTACCATCTCAGGTGAGATATCGGAACGACGAATCCATGTCTTAATAACCCCTGTTGTCTCAGGTCGCTTACCAAGCACTTTTTTAAGTACTCGTTCGTCTACGTATGGGCCTTTGTGAAGTGATCGTGTCATTGTGGTTAAATAGGAGTTTAGTATATCAGATTTTTGTTGAAAGTAAAGCGTTTTCTAGGTTATTTGTAGAATTAACTCTTCTTACGTACAACACGACGAGTAACAATGTGAACATTTGAGTACTTCTTTGGTGCTCGTGTCTTATGTCCACCAGTAGTCTTACCTTGCTTTGTCTTTGGACGCTTGGTTCCTCGTGATTGAGCTCCTTCCCCTCCTCCGTATGGGTGATCTACTGGGTTACGAGCCATGGCACGAGTCTTCGGACGAATACCAAGATGTCGTGAACGTCCAGCTTTTCCGATATTTCGAAGACGATATTCTTCGTTAGAAACTTCACCAACTGTTGCATAACATGTATCTACCACCTTTCGTACTTCTGTGGAAGGAAGCTTGATGGATGTATACCCTCCATCATGAGCGACAACTTGAGCAAAAGTTCCTGCTGAACGAACGAGCTTTGCTCCTGCTCTTAGCTTAAGCTCTACATTAAAAACGAATGTTCCTACCGGAATATTTCTAAGCATAATACGATTCCCAACTTCAAGATCAGCTTTTTCTGAAACAATAAAAGAATCTCCAACTTTCATACTCTTTGGAACAAGTACATAACGCTTTGCTCCATCAGCATAGGAAGCGAGAGCTATGAATCCTGATCGATTAGGGTCATATTCAATAGTTTGTAGTTTCGCAGGGATATCCATCTTATCATACATAAAATCAATCTCACGGAATGAGCGCTTGTGACCTCCTCCTCGGTGCTGAGAAGTGATACGTCCGAATGCATTTCTTCCGGATCCACGACGGAAACCTGTCGTAAGAGGTTTATATGGATCATTCGTTGTAAGAACTCCACGGTATGTTACCGTTGTCATCTTTCGACGTGATGGGGTGATTGGTTTATATGTTTTCATAGTATGTGTATGGTGTGTATTGTCTGTTGTCTGTCAGTCTGATGTCTAACTCAAAGCTATCGTGTCCCCCTTCTTTAAGAAAACAATTGCCTTCTTGATACCAGCTTGTGTACCGAATTTACCGCGGATAAAAGTATTCTTTCGTGGCATATTAGTGATATTAATTGCAAGCGGAGATACTTTGTACTCTTTCTTAATCTCATCACGAATAGTCCCTTTTGTTGCATTCTTTGCAACAACAAATGTGTATGCATTAGCAGATGATTGTGAACTTGCCTTTTCAGTCATACGAGGAGCAAGAATAATCTTGTTAGCAGTCACTTCCTTTTCAGTTGTTATAGTCTTTTTTGCCATATATATGTAGTTACTTTGCTGTTGATGATTTATCACTAAGCTTGGACGCAAGATATGCAATAGTTTCTTCTGGATTAGCGATCACAAGATAGCGAGTGTTGGCGATATCAAGAGGATTAAGGTCATCCATGTTATGAAGTTTCATATACGGAAGATTACGGAATGCACGCTTGGTAATAGCATCACCTTTCTTAACAGAAAGATACACGTTATTTGCCTTCTTGTGACGAAGAGTTCCGAATCCTTCGATAGTTGTAAGACCAGCGATTGCTGCGTCTGCTTCTCGTGTCTTTCCTGTAAGAGATGGGACTTCATCAAGGAAAATAACTTTACCTGAAGCAACTTTCGCAGACAAAAGTGAAAAGAGTGCAGCTACTTTCATTCCTTTTGGAATAATTTTCTTATAGTCTTTATCATTTCGAGGACCGAATGTGACACCTCCGTGTCTCCAAATTGGAGAACGTGATGATCCGTGACGAGCTCGCCCTGAGCCTTTTTGAGCCCACGGTTTCTTACCTCCTCCACGAACTTCGCTTCGGTCTTTTGTGTGTGCAGTTCCTGCGCGACGATTTGAAGCTTGTGAATAAAGCACTTGTGATACCAGGTCAGCATTCCACGGTGCTCCAAAAATTTCTTCTGGGACAACGAGTTCTTTACTTATCTTACCTTCCATTGTGTAGACATTTACTTTCATATACTTTAACTTAGTGCTTTAATTTCAACAACTGTGCCACGCTTGCCTGCTACAGCTCCTTTAACAAGAATAAAACCATTCTCTGCATCAACATCAAGAATAGAAACATTCTTAAGAGTTATCCGGTCACTTCCCATTCTTCCTGGCATACGTTTTCCTTTGTTAACACGCTGCTGACCTGTTGAACCAATAGACCCGACTTCACGCATAGAGTGCTTTTGCCCGTGCTGATGCCATCCTCCATGCATTCCATGACGCTTCATAACACCCTGGAAACCTTTACCTTTAGAGACACTCGAAAGAGTTACTACATCTCCTTTGTTGAAAATATCACATGCAAGAGTTGCCCCAACTGCGAGATCTCCAGGAGAAGTACGAAATTCTTTAACAACAGTGTATGCAAGTCCTCCTAAGTGACCAGTGAGAGCTTTTGAAGTACGAGATACTTTTTGTGTACCTTGTCCTACTTGAATAGCTTCGTAGCCATCTTTTTCTGTAGTCTTAAGAGCGGTCACCGTAAGTGGCGTCGCACGAAGAAGTGTTGCAGGATGAACCTTCCCATCTTGTGAGAAGAATTCAGTCATATGTTGTTTTGTTGCTAAAGTGAATTTCATGGTAGTGTATTGTGTCTTTTGTATTTTCATTCTGTCGTCTGTTGTCGTATCATCTGTTGTATGATCCTATGCCATCTTAACATCAATGTCTACACCAGAAGGTAGTGACAGGTTAGTTAATGCTTCGATGAGTTTTGCATTTGGATTAACGATATCAACAAGTCTTTTGTGAACACGCATTTCGAACTGCTCACGTGCATCTTTATAAATAAATGATGCTCGGTTAACAGTATATTTTTTGATTTCTGTAGGAAGCGGAATCGGCCCAAGTATTGTAGCCTCAAAACGTCGTGCTGTATCGATTATCTGTTTTACAGAAGCATCAAGTACTTTACTTTCATACGCTCGTACACGAATACGAAGCTTCTGAGTATCTTGAACTTTAGCTCCTTTCGCAGATTTTTTTGTTGCTGTTGTAGCTGTCATGCTTGTAATTTTGTTTAAGTTCTATCTTGATAAAAAGATAAGAAAATTATGCAATGATCTTAGTCACAACACCTGCTCCTACAGTCTTACCACCTTCTCGTATTGCGAAACGTCCCTGTTCTTCAAGAGCAATTGGTGCAAGAAGCTTTACATTGAACTTAGCAGTATCTCCTGGCATGATCATTTCTGTTCCTGCTGCAAGAGTAACTTCACCTGTTACGTCAGTTGTTCTCACATAGAACTGTGGCTTGTAACCATTTAGGAATGGAGTATGACGTCCACCTTCTTCCTTCTTAAGGATGTATACCTCACACTCGAATTCTGTATGTGGCTTCACAGATCCAACTTTAGCGAGAACTTGTCCACGCATAATGTCTTCCTTCTTAACACCACGAATAAGAATACCCGCGTTGTCTCCTGCTTGTCCTTCTGGAAGTGACTTGTTGAACATTTCAATACCAGTTACTGTTGTTTTAACAGTATCTTTCAGTCCGACGATTTCAATTTCTTCGTTGATCTTAACAACTCCACGTTCAATACGTCCTGTTACGACAGTTCCACGTCCTTCGATTGTGAAGATATCTTCAACAGGCATAAGGAAAGGCTTTGTATTATCACGTTCTGGAACTGGAATCCAAGTATCAAGTGCAGTCATAAGCTCAACAATCTTCTGTGCCCATGGGTCGTTAATATCAGTTGCTACTGATGCCTTAAGACCACTCCCGCGGATAACTGGAGTATTAGCACCATCGAATCCTTGCTTGGTAAGGAGTTCACGGATTTCTTCTTCAACTAATTCGATCATATCTGGATCATCAACCATATCACATTTGTTTAAGAATACTACCATTTTCGGTACACCCACCTGCTTGGCTAGGAGGATGTGCTCACGAGTCTGTGGCATAGGACCATCAGTTGCAGCAACCACAAGGATAGCACCGTCCATTTGAGCGGCTCCTGTGATCATGTTCTTGATATAGTCAGCGTGACCTGGTGCATCGATGTGTGCATAGTGACGATTAGCTGTCCAGTATTCAGAGTGAGACAGTGAAATTGTAATTCCACGAGCCTTTTCTTCTGGTGCCTTATCAATTTCGTCAACTCCTTTTCTCTTAATAGTTGCATCCATTAAGTAAAGTACATTTAAGATACCTGCTGTGAGGGTTGTCTTTCCGTGGTCAACGTGACCAATAGTTCCTACGTTTACGTGTGGTTTTGAACGATCGAAATTTTCTGCCATATGTTTTTGTTGGGTCTTGCCCTTCGCTTCACTCAGGACCTCTCGGTCTCCCGGGTTACTGTGCGAAAAGGTATTTGACTAAATTAATTATATAAATAAAAGAAACTGATAAAAGAAACAGTGTACGAACTGCTAACGCCAACTACCTAGCCAAGCAAGAGTCTCAGTAGTTGCTAAGTGAGTCTCGCTATAATATCACAAGATTGCTTCAAATGCAACTACTTTATCTTCTTTCTTTAACTTAACTTCCCCACAAATTTAAATACAACTTTTTCTCGATTTTGATGCGTCTATATCCAAGACACGAACTTGTTAGTTCGAAATCGCGTCCGAATTTTCGAGAACTCTTTGACTAAATGATTTTATCTTATAGTTTTACCACAAGCAACAATCCTTCTAAAAAAATGGTTGGTGTTGTAGTGTGTACTTGGCCTATGTTACGAAACCGTAGTATAGATTTTGAACTTTTTAGGAGCCTTAAAAATGAACTTTTATCAGGAAGTACTTACCTTTGGTATTGATTGGATGTATGTACTGCTTTCTCTTTTAGCAGTTGTATTCGGGACCATAAGCTAGTTTACTGCCAAAAAAAGCTGTGCCAAAATCTCCGGCTCCATGCTTGCCTGCTGTATTTTAACATCACTGGCTATAGTTATTTTAGGAATATTCTCAAACCGTATAGACTCTTCTGGTGAAGAAGTTGCTATCTACGAAAGAGCTGGGAGGCTCACTCTGCAAAAAGATCCTGGCATCTACTTTGGACTCTACGATGCACACTATTTCTCAAAGAACCCCATAATTATTTGCGGAAATCTAGCAGACTCAGTAGAAATTTTTAAAACAAAAGAATGCACTAGTTACACTTCTTACACTCTTGATTTTGATAACTTTGTACAAACAAATAACACACTAACGCCTAACCATCCAAAAATAAAAGATGAGAGAATTTTTTGGAAAGGAAACATTGGAGGTGAGAGGAATACAAAGAGTCTGATAAAAATGCTTCTTCAATTAGAAGAGGGTGGGAGCAAGCTTCCTTCGTATGTCATACGAAAAGTATCTCAGTAGCCCCCTGCTTTAAAGATGAAGAAAGGTCGAACAAGAGTTCGGTCTTTTTCTTTGGGGGATTTTTGGCAGGGTCCATAGCCAAAAATCCCCCTTCTTTTTATATTTGTATTTGCTACCCAATAGGTGATTCTGCTGAATCGAAAGCTAATAGCTAATATATTTGCGTCGAAACTTGCTAGTTTCGACGAGAATTTTACGCTTAAAATTCTAGTACGATACCGTAAACGCTATTTCCTTAATTGGTAAGGTCATATCTTTATTAGTCACCACGTCAGTTATTGTGAGTGTTCCCCCGTAGGTAATAAATCCAGATTGTTGAATTTCAACTTCTGCAATGTTGACATAGAGATCATACACTCGTGACTGATTTTCATACAACGACTGGTTCGTAAAAGAAAAAGTTGGACCAGAAAATGAAGTTCCTTCAATACTTTCTTTAAGAACAAAGCTTCCAATTTTACTTTGTAAGACTGAAGAAGTGCTCGTTGCCGCAAGAGTTAATGACTTTAGTTGTATTGGAACCCCAGCACTAATTGCAATTGAACCTACTTTTACGTTATTTGTTTTTGGTTGGACTGAAGAATTACTATGTGTAGAAAAAGATGACGTGGTGATACCTTTAAAAGTAAGATACCCTAGATTACTTGTTCCTCCATCATTAGTTATAGTAAAACTATAATCTCCAAGTGGAATTTTTTCTTGGCAATCACTACCACACGAAAAAGTTTGGTTGGTACTTGTTGCAGGGAGTGACAAACTTGTTCCATTTGTAGAAGCAAATGTGCCGAGAACATACTTCTTATTTGTATAAGATGATAGTAGTACGACAGTATTTGTGGCGGTAAAATTTTTCCCATATAACGTTAACGGATCTTTTGGCGTGGTATCTCGTATAATAATGACATTACTACTTGAAGAGAATGATGGGGTGCCATATATGACTTTTGAAATATTCTTAAGATCTTGGCAAAATCCATTGAAGTTACAAGTCACCTTAATAATCGCTCCGTCCTCTGGATTTTTTGCAGAGAGGGTTATGTCATTTGTCTCATTACGAGTAATCGTATACCCAGTAAGTACACTTGTTGTAGCAAGACTTGGATCTCGAGGAATCCACATCAGGTAGCCTGGAGAAAGGTATGATACGTCAACATAGTCTTTACATGGTGACTCTGGTGTCACAAGTACAGCAACTTCTGTCGTAGTCGCAGTTGAAATTACTCGAGGAGGAACAACACAAAGTTCAATCGGCGTTTCGGTAACAGCAACAGGGTGAACACCACGAGAGTCACTGAAACGTGCATAGATATTTTTTAAGAGTTTCTCAAGATCTTCTCGTCGCTTGACGTTACGAAGAGCGCTCGGCGTACTAACGACAGAGACAGGTGGTTTGTAGATAACCGCCGTCGTTACTGTAGATGAAGAAGTGGTTACTGTAATTATTGGTTTTGTTACTTTACTTCCTTGATTTATTTGAGTTGTCGTACTTGTAGCAGTTATTCCACATGTTTCTTTTTTAATCGCAGCGCGTGTGCCAGGCCCTACACTCCCTGCTTGTTCAAAACCAAGACTCTTTTGATACGACTTCACCGCAGATACTGTTCCTCCACCAAAGTATCCGTTTGGTTTTGCTTTAAGATACCCTTTTTCAAAAAGAAAATTTTGAAGTGCGAGAACTTTAGAATTTTCAGCACCTTTACTAAGAACACTTTGAAGGTCAACACATGTAGAAGCTGACGCATACGTTATGCCGAGAAGCACAACCAAAGAAACTATAATTTTTTTCATTACTTCTAGTATACCGAAATCTTCTCCTGTTTGTGTGTTGATAAAAGAGAAAGCGGAATATGACCACAACAATATTCCTATGAAGCATTCTGACTTTTTTGCCTCAAAGCTTGAGTTACTATTTATACACTTCTAGATAGATAAGCGATACGAGTTTTGAGATAAGCATGCCGGTAAAAGCAATTACTAACCACACATCAACATACCCCTGAAGAGATTCCACAATCACACCTATAAAGAGCAGAATTGACACCGTACTGTATGAGGCCCACGAAGAATGATATCTATGCTGCAAATCTCTTTCATCTTGTGGTGTTTCTTTAAAAATGACAAAAAATTTAATAAGATACAAAACAATAAGGCAAACAATAACACCTCCTGATAACATGACTTTCATCATCAGATTAAATGGATTAAGGAGCCATACAAGTAAGCCGCTCAAAAGAGTAAGAAGGAAGCATTCAATGAAGATTGTTTTTTTCATACGTAAAATTGTATCATATGACATGTAATTATGTGTAGTTATGTATTTTTAGAAACAAAGAAAAGTTTTTCAACAGTTGTCTTGAATATCTCAGAAAGTGAGAATGCCAACTCAAGACTTGGGACATAATTCCCTTTTTCAATCGAAATAATAGTTTGTCTCGAAACCCCTACAAGTTCTGCAAGTGCTTCTTGGGTTATATTTTTTTCTTGACGATATTTTTGAATATGGTTATTGAGGATTTTTTTTGTCATACAATCTTTTTTTAAGAGTGTTTAGTATATCCAGTAAAGCATAGTATGGTTCTAAATAAAAATACCTCATACGAGGTATTTTTATAGTATCATTATGCCTTTTGTATATTCTTATTATGGAAGAAGTACAGAAGTAATGACGTGTGTTACTCCATTTGAAGAGATCACGTTTGCTGTCTCAATCATCGCACTTCCATTAATCATAAGAGTACCATTTACCTTTGTAATCTTAAGCATTTTCCCTTCTACAGTTGTTAACATTTGACCATCATAGAGATCATTTGATGTATATCTACCAGAAACGACGTGGTAGGTAAGAATATCAACCAACTTTGCTTTGTTCTCTGGCATAATCAAGGTCTCTACAGTTCCTGCTGGAAGCTTGGCGAATGCTGCATTATTTGGTGCAAATACTGTGAAGGGTCCTTTACTCTTAAGTGTGTCAACAAGTCCAGCTGCTTTGACTGCAGCTACAACTGTTGTAACATTATTCGCGAGTACTGCGTTATCAACGATATCTCGAGTAGAGATCATCATAGCTCCACCAACCATAACTCCATCATCTTTCATATCCATACTATGAGTTTTCATCATGTCATCCTTCATGCCCATGTTATTACTCTTCTTCATCATCCCTGTCGCACTACCTGAAAGCTTCGCACGAGTCATAGCTCCGAAGTATCCTGTTGCAGGTAATCCAACAGAAGCCTGATATTCTATGAGAGCTCTTTTAGTAAGACTTCCGAAGTATCCTTTAGAAACTCCTTCTGGCATCATAAGAAACCCTTGTGCTTCAAGGAATGTCTGAAGAGTAACCACAGAACTTCCTCGTGAGCTCATCATGAGGTTCATGTCCATTCCCATCATAGAATCGTCAGCAAAAGCACTTGTTAAAGATGATGCGAGCACGACTCCAACTAAACCGATTGTTATTTTTTTCATACTTTTTTTATTTTGTAGATTATTATTTTAAATTTTTAAATTATGTATTAAACTATACATTTACTAAACATTTGATTGTAAAGTTAACTTTAC
>JAYUCW010000022.1:0-2445 GCA_043740125.1 Minisyncoccota bacterium | reverse complement strand
TGTCTTTAGATGCTAAATGTAGAAGATCAGTGCGTAATAACTCTTTAGCCGAAGCGTTTAGAAGATTATGTTGCATCTTTATCATTTTGCTTGCATGTGATGACATGGATTTAGCAGTAGGATTTTGTTCTTTTGAAGGAAGAAAAATTCCTCGGTCTAAACAAAGCATCTTACCAAATAGCAAATCAGCTGCTGAAATCTTCAGACGATCGCTGTAATTTGAATTGATGATTCTCTGCACGAAAGGAAGTGAATCCTTATAATTTTCGAGAGAAAGGTTTTCATAAGTGAGAGCTCTGAGATGACGGTTGATCTCTTTGTTCATGCGTTCAACAATTGCATTTTCTTCTTTGGAGTAAGCCAAAGTGAGGCAATGTTGTACACCGACAAGAGATAGAAACTCAGTGATGAGGTCAGCAACAAAGTGTGGACCATTATCAGATCGAAGTTGGTATGGTGATCCGAATCGACCAAAGTGCTGAAAGAGGCACTTGGCAGCAGACAAAGCTGTTGCATCGTCGGTGTGGAATAATTCAACCCATCGAGTGAACGTGTCAATAATGACGAAAATATAACCTCCATCTGGAAATGGACCAATGAAGTCAACATTGAGACATTCCATAGGAGTATATGTTGAGGTGGTGAAACCGTGAGCGTGAATGGGTATTTTCAGCATGCTCATCTTTTGACAACAGGGACAGTGATCGATGAACCATCTGACATGTTGTCTTTGGAATTCCCATCGTTTGTTTGTGTCGATAAGACGTTTCATTGTTCTTTCAAGGCCAAAATGACCGACTTGAGAGTTGTGTAAGGCTGATATAGTCTTATACTGATAATCGGTAAGTGTGAACTTTTCGATTATGTTAGCAGATAAAATATCTGATTTGTTATATTCAGAAGGTGAGTCTGTCATGTTATTACGACAGAGCCTTGACATAGAATCAGCAATGCCATTGTCTACACCTGAAATAAATTCAATTTCGTATGAATATTCAGAGAGGGCCATGAACCATCTGACTATCATAGGGTTGGAATTTTCGTGAATAAAGAGCAAATTTCGGTGATCGGTACGTATAGTAAATATACGATCACGGAGTAATGTTCTTAAAAAGATGCAGCAGTAATATATTGCAAAAGCTTCTTTTTGTATGACTGCCCAACGTAGTTGAACCAGTGAAAACGACTTGCTAACAAAAGCGACCGGTACTTCTTTACCGTCAATCAGCTGAAATAGGTACCCACCTATTCCGTAGTCTGATGCATCGGTATGTAGGAAGATTGGACTGACGTCATTTAGAAAATGCATTGTAGTGCATTTTGTAATCTCTTGCTTAACAAGTTGAAAAGCATTAAGAGAATCGACTGTCCAAGTGACTTTCTTAGTTTTACAGTAGTTAGCTAGTAACGTATGTAAAGGCTTAACTATCATAGAGTGATTGCGAACATGATCACGAAAATAGTTAGCGATGCCTAAGAAGCTCTTCAGCTGTTTAGAAACAGTTGGAGTTGGGAAGTTGATCACTTGTCTGATACGTTCTTGGGACATTTTCAGTCCTTCAGAAGAGATCACTTTACCGAGGTAGTTGAGTTCTGAGAAACCGAGGTAACATTTCGATGCTTTCAGGTACACTCTATGGTGTCTGAAACGCTCGAAGACCTCACGTAGTCTAAAAATGAACTCAAAGGTGTCTTTGCCAAAGACATTAACATCATCGATGTAAACTTCACAAGTGAAGTATAGCAAGCCAGCTAGCACAACCGTAGCGATGGTTTGCTGGAAATATGATGGAGCTCTCTTTAAACCAAAAGGTAGTCGAGTAAACTGATAGATGCCACAGAAAACTATGAAAGCAGTATAAACTCGAGTAGTTAAAGTTAAAGGAGCTTGATGAAATCCTTGTGTGAAATCCATTAAGCCAAAGATTTTAGGCTTCTGAACACCTATTCTACGAAAGGATTCAGGGATATCATGAAGGGGCCATGAAGAGTTGGCAGTACACTTGTTTAAAGGTCTGTAATCTACACACAGTCTTCGAGTGCCATCAGGTTTTGGAACCATTAGGACTTGAGAATAATAGACGGCATTTGACTTTTCGATTATACCTTGCTTTTCAAGGATAGCGATTTGTCTGACAATGTCGGCATTATTGGCAGTGGTTTGAGGTCGTGGTGGACCTCGATTTCGATTGTGTTCCCATTGGGAATCGTCAACCACTAGATGAAATGGAGGAATAGAGGCAGGAGTTGCTGGCAACTCGTTGGTAAAAACGTCTCTAAATTCCTCGCATAAACTTCGTATCTGACTTTGGAGATCATCGTCTCCAGAAACATGCAAAGATGCAAGTGGATCGTCTTTTCCAGATACGGTTGGAAGATAAGGTGCAAACGTGTCTGATTCATGATCATCAAGTTCGTTATCAGCAGATGTCGCAATTGCAGAGA
>JAYUCW010000021.1:0-6005 GCA_043740125.1 Minisyncoccota bacterium | reverse complement strand
AGTCTGTTTGTCTGATGTCTGTCGTCTAATTATCTACCCCCATGGCCTCTTTAGAAGATCTTAAAACTGAACGACTCAAAAAATTAGAAGCACTTTCTGCTTTAGGTATTTCTTCATATCCAAGTAAATCTTCTAAGACTCACGATCTATCAGAAGTCATCTCACAGTTTAATTCTCTTGAAAGTAAACAAACTATTCTGACCGTGAATGCTCGTGTGATGACTTCGCGTGGGCAAGGTGCTATTTCTTTTATTGATCTCTACGATGGGACAGCTCGCATGCAAGTGGTTATCAAGCTTCCGGAATCAAGTGAAGAAGTGATGAATTTTTATCGGGAATACGTCGATACGGGGGATTTTGTAGAAGTTATGGGTACACTTTTTGTTACCAAAAGTGGACAACAGAGTATTCTGGTCACATCAATTATCATGCTTGCAAAGGCGCTCCTCCCGTTACCAGATAAATATCATGGACTTGTAGATGAAGAGCTTCGCATGCGTAATCGATACTTAGATATTTTAACTAATGAAGAACTTCGGGAACTTTTTGTTGCCAAGGCTAGATTTTGGGATGTTGTACGAAGATTTTTGAAAGATAAAAAATTCTTAGAAGTAGAAACACCAACAATCGAAGTTACAACAGGTGGGGCTGAAGCTCGACCATTTGCGACACATCATAATGATTTTGATCTTGATGTCTATATGCGTATTTGTGTCGGAGAGTTATGGCAGAAGAGGTTGATGGCTTCCGGCATCCCACGTACGTTTGAGATCGGACGCGCGTATAGAAATGAAGGTTCTTCCCCAGATCACCTTCAGGAGTTTACTAACTGTGAGTTTTATATGGCGTACGCTGACTATGAAGATGGTATGAAGCTTGTTGAAGAATTATATCGCACTATTGCTCACGAAGTTTTTGGTACAACATCCTTTACAACTCGAGGGCATACTTTTGATCTTGCTGATGAGTGGAAAAGAATTGATTATTCTGAAGAAGTACTTCGTCAGACAGGTATAGATCTCAAAAAAACAACACAAGAAGAAATCAAGTCAAAATTAAAAGAGCTCCACGTTACCTATGATGGAGTTAACCTTGAAAGACTAACTGACACTCTTTGGAAATATTGCAGGAAGCATATTTCTGGTCCTGCATTTCTTATCAATCATCCAGTTCTTGTGGCACCGCTCGCTAAGAAAAATAAAGACGGTATCACAGCCCAAGTCTTTCAGCCTATTTTAGCAGGAAGTGAACTTGGGAAAGGGTACAGTGAGCTTAATGATCCAATTGACCAAAGGGAGCGTTTTACTATTCAAAAAAGGCTTTTAGCAGAAGGGGATGAAGAAGCGATGATGTCGGATGACTCTTTTATTGAGATGCTCGAGCACGGTATGCCACCAACATGTGGATTTGGATTTGGAGAAAGACTTTTCGCATTTTTTATGGATAAACCAATTAGAGAAACCCAAATGTTTCCATTAGTAAAACCAAAAGATATATAAGGAATTATCTTTCACATACTAAGATATAGTAGTAAATAAAAAGAAAATTTGACATAATAAGATTTTAATTGTAGTATATTAAATGGATAAATTTTTTTTAGAAAGGACAGTTATGTTTAGTAATCAATACAGTACGTTCATTCTTCCAATTACTGACGAAGATGTAAAAAAGTCACAAATGAGATATGAAGAATTTAGTGCAAAAAAAACCCTAGTGGAGTCACTATGGTTACACCCAACGATATCTTCTTTCTTGATGGATAAAAACCCTAAGGCTGTTAGTTTTCTTAACATGCTAAGAGCAAAACAAAGTGAAGATCTTCATGTTAAGGTGGTTGCTTATCATCTCGTTAAACAAGCAAATCTAATCCTTGGATTTCTTCGGGAAGAAATGAGATATGTCCTTACGGGGAGGATCTTAGCTTCTCCCAATTTGGAGGATTATCAAGACTTAATTCAGGTTACTAACTCAATGCTTAGATGTCTTGATGAATTACATGTTGCATCAACGGTTAAAAAAAATAATTATTTTTTTACGAAAGATCGGCATTTAAAGAGTTTTCTTCAATTGTGGTTGCTCGTATGTGTTCTTGCAAAAAAGGAAGGTGTTTCAAAAGATCTTTTGGAAGAAGCTCGACTTGAACTTCGAGAGCTCCTCCAAAATTGGCATGCATAATAGTCATCATTATTCTCAAAAATCGCATAATCTTTGCGGTTTTTTTATTTTAAACAACTTTTATTTTTTTTGGCATATTTTCCTATGTTATCCACACTTTTTATAATTAAAAGATACTAAAGTGGAGTATAATGGGTCTTAGTGGGGCTAAGTGGAGTGGGAGCTCTAATTAGTCTTCACCCAAGAAAGATATGCTTATCGGAAAGTACACACACGACCTTGATCCAAAAAAACGACTAACGCTACCTTCTAAGTGGCGTTCGGATCTGGGAAAAAAAGTTGTGGTTACAAGTGGGCTGGATAATTCACTGTTTGTTTTTCCAATCAAGGAATGGGAGACCGTAGCGGAAAAACTTTCACAATCAGGTTTTGGGAATCAGGATAGCAGAAGCTTTAATCGTTTTATTTTAGGAAATGCTTTTGAAACAGATGTTGATGCTGCTGGGCGTATTGTTATCCCAGATACACTGAAAGACTTTGCACATCTTTCAGATAAAGTGGTTCTTGCGGGGATGTACTCACGCATAGAACTCTGGGATGAAATGACCTGGAAAGCAAACATTGCAAAAGTAAATGGTGAGGCTGACGCTCTTGCTTCCAAGCTGAATGATTTAGGAATAATCTAGTATGCATATCCCAGTACTTTTACATGAATCAATAGAAGGTTTAGCAATCAAAGAGGGTGGTGTATATGTGGACTGCACCACCAATCGTGGAGGACACAGTGAAGTGATCGCAAAAACTCTTGGGAAAGAAGGTACACTTATTTGTATCGATCTTGATCAGGATGCTTTGAAAGAAGCTCGAGAAAAAGTTGAAGTAATGAAAGATCTGCCAAAAATTCATTTTATTCAATCTAATTTTCGACATCTTAAGTCTATTTTAGAAGACTTAAAAATCTCTCATGTGGATGGAATTTTGGCTGACCTCGGAATTTCATCACAAGAGCTAGATGAGTCAGGTCGTGGTTTTTCATTTAGATTTGATGAGCCACTGATTATGACCTTTAACGCTAAGCCAGAAGAAGACATGACAACTGCGTATGACATTGTTAACTTTTGGAGTGAGTCAACCATCGCAGATATTTTGTATGGATTTGCAGATGAACAATACTCACGTCGTATCGCTCACAGAATTATCGAGCAACGAAATACTTCACCAATTAAAACTACGTTTGAATTGGTAGATGTGATAGCTTCTGCGGTACCAGCACTTTATCGCCATAAGAAAACTCATTTTGCAACTAAAACATTTCAAGCACTTCGTATGGCAACCAACGATGAACTCGGGAGTATCAGTGAACTTATTGAAGTACTTCCGGAAGTCTTAGCTTCTCGTGGTCGAGCATGCATTATTACATTTCATAGCACTGAAGACAGAATCGTAAAACATACATTACGAGCCGAAAACAAGACTCTTATCATGATTAATAAAAAAGCTATTATGCCAGAAGATCAAGAACTCAAAGACAATCCACGATCAAGAAGTGCACAATTACGAATAGTAGAGAGAATTTAAAAACAATTATAAACATATATGAACATACATTATAAATCAGCAACATTTTTCGAGCGTGCCGTTCACACTATGGCGGGGACTCTCTTTGTTTTTGCTCTTATGTATTGTGCTGTTCTTTTGTCACTTGTTTTTTCTGTAATTGAACGAAAGCAAAATACTATAGCTTCTCGGGATCTCTCATCGTCACTTTCTTCTCTTGAAACTAAGTATGCCAACATTGTAGCTTCTATTTCTGAAAATGATCTTGCGAATAACAATTTTACACGAGTGGATGGAGCTACCTTTGCTGTACGTAAAGATGATATCGCTAGTTATACTGTGCTCTATGCACGCTAAGAATTTTTCAAAAGTTTCATCTGTTGTTTCTCATGATCAAGAAGTCAGATCAAAAGATAGAATTGACTTTGTTATGCTTTTTTGGCTTGTTCTCACATTGATTGTTATTGGTAAAGCTGTTTATATACAAATATTCAAACATACCTATTACGTAAGTATGGCGGATAAACAGTATATTTCTAAAGTCCCGGTTAATTTCGACCGAGGTACTATTTATTTTTCTCGATATAAAGGAACTATTGTTCCAGCTGCTCAACTTCGTACAACTTATCGCATCACTATTGATCCAACACAAATTACCAATCCAGCAACACTATACGCACGACTTACGGAAGTCGTGTCTCTTAATAAAGATGACTTTATGGTAAAAGCATCCAAAGTTAATGACCCTTATGAAGAAATTATTAAAGACGTATCACAAGAAGATATTGCAAAACTTAAAACCAAAAAGTTACCAGGAGTTAGTTATATTAAAGATAACAAGCGCTCGTATCCTCAGGATACTGTTGGCTCAAAAGTAATTGGATTTGTAGGAAGTGATGGGGTACATGTCCGAGGTCAGTATGGTCTTGAGAGATACTATGATGATATTTTAACAAGAAAAAATAGTGACACAACAGTAAACTTTTTTGCAGAGCTTTTTACAGATATTCAAAAAACAATTATTTCTAATGCAGATAAACAAGAAGGAGATATTGTTCTCACCATAGACGCAGAAGCTGAGCGTGTTCTTCACCAGACACTTGTGGAGACCAAGAAGACATGGAATTCAGACACAATAGGAGGAATTATTATGGATCCGAAAACGGGTAGAATTATTGCGATGGACGGGTTGCCAAGTTTCGATCCAAATGAATTTACTCAAGTAAAAAATTCTCAAGACTTTGCAAATCAAAATATTTCAGGAGTGTACGAAATGGGTAGTATTATCAAGCCTATCACCATGGCTTCAGCGATTGATGCGGGTGTTGTAGATGAAACAAAAACAGAATATGATGATAAAGGATTTCGTGATCTCAATGGCTATAAAGTAAAAAACTTTGACGGAAGAGCTCGTGGCCCGCATACAACTATGCAGGCAATTTTAGATCAATCACTTAATATCGGAATTGTATTTTTAGTGGAACAACTTGGTACAAAAAGATTCCAAACGTACTTTAAAAAATTTGGCATAGGAAGCGAAACGGGGATAGATCTTCCAACAGAAGCAAGTGGGCTTACAAAAAATATTGACAGCCCTGTCTTTGTAGATAATGCAACAGCAGGCTTTGGACAAGGTATCGCTATCACGCCGATACAAACAATACGTGCTCTCGCTGTACTTGGTAATGGGGGGTTACTGGTGTCACCTCATATTGTCGATAGTATTGTCTATCAAAATGGAGACACAAAAAAAATAGCAATTGATGAGGGAGAACAAGTGATATCAGCAACGACAAGTGAGAAGATTTCTCGTATGCTTGTGCATGTGGTAGACACTGCACTTCAGCACGGTGCCATGAAGATGGAGCATTATACTATCGCTGCGAAGACTGGAACTGCTCAGATGGTAAAACCAGGAGGCGGATATTATGAAGATCGCTATCTACACTCATTCTTTGGTTATTTCCCAGCATACGATCCAAAGTATATTATTTTCCTGTTCCATACGTATCCAAAAGGAGCAGAGTATGCATCCGCCACTCTCACTGATCCTTTCTTTAAGTTGGTAAAGTTCCTCATCTCTTATTATGAAGTCCCACCAGATAGGTAGTTCCTAGTTAGCTAAAGCTAACCTTGATTAAAAAATGTTTGACATTTTGCATAATACATTGTATATTAACTTTATATTGCTGATCCCCGCCGCACGGCCTCAATTAGAACGCTCCCCATTTTGTTTCTCCCTACAAAGCCCTCGGGCTTCTTTTTGTTTACGACACCGATGGAGTGCTTCATCCGGTGTTCTATACTCTAAGCATTCCATAAATCTACTGTTA
>JAYUCW010000020.1:0-6014 GCA_043740125.1 Minisyncoccota bacterium | reverse complement strand
GACATTCTGTGGTTACGTAAGATTCTATTGATATCCATAACATTATTCATACTAGTTGGTATGGATAGAGTATAGCATGTTATTTCCGGACAAGTCTAGTATATTAATGACAGAACCATAATCCCTACATAGTCTATGCAGAACTAAAAATGGCGACATTGTAAGAGATTTATTTATAATAAAAAGCTTTACAGGACTGATATCAAATGGTTATTAATCACTATTTACTTTTTTCTTATAATCTTATATAATCTTACATATCATATACATAAGATTATGAAAGATAAATTCAATAAAAGAATAGAAAAATTACCTAAGGATATATACACGTTAATCAACGAGATTGATGTACTTAAAAGTAAATGGGTATCTGGGGCAAAGTTAACAGAGCAACACTTAGGAAAACTTAAGAAGTCAGTTCTTGTTACTTCAACGGGTGCGTCTACTCGTATTGAAGGGTCAGAACTTTCAGACGAAGACGTTGAAAGATTAATACGAGGTCTTTCAATGCAGAAGTTTAAGAATAGAGACAAACAAGAAGTACAAGGATACTACGAGATTCTTACTAATGTTTTCGATTCTTACACATCTATATCATTTTCTGAAAGTACTATTAAATTTTTCCACAGAGAACTTTTAAAATACACAGAAAAAGATTCTAGTCATCGTGGTAGTTATAAGTCGGCAGAAAATAAAGTAGCAATGATTGGATCTACTGATGAGGTAGCTCAAGTATTATTCGATACTACAGAAGCATGGTTAACTCCAAAAGAAATGCAAGAATTGGTTGAATGGACTCAGAATGCTTTTCTTGAGAAGAAAATACATCCACTGGTTATCGTCGGAAACTTTATCGTTGAATTTCTTTTAATACATCCATTTACTGATGGTAATGGGCGACTTTCACGTATATTAGCCAACTTATTTCTTCTTCAGCATGGATATGAATATATGCCATACGTATCTCAGGAGAAATTGATTGAGGATAACAAACCAGAATATTATGTCGCGTTAAGACAAAGCCAAAAAACTTTTAGAGGAAATAAAGAAAATCTTGTTCCTTGGCTTTCTTTTTTCTTAAAAATTATATTCGAGCAATCAAAGCGTGCGATTAAGTTACTTTCAAAAGAAGAAGTAAGTAAATTACTCTCCCCTCAACAGCAACTTGTTTGGGATTGTATATCAAAATCTAAAGAAGAAATTACACCACTTCAAATTACTAAAGAAACTAAAATACCTCGCCCTACAATTAATCAAGCACTTGAAAGATTGGTACGCTTAAACTGGGTAGAGAGAATAGGGCTAGGAAGAACAACAAGATACAAAGTAAAGTAAGTATATGTTGGACATCATTTCTTTATTGTCTTAGAATACTTACATGATTGACTATATTTTACCTAATGGATCAAAGGTTGATATTGATGGTTGTGTCGAAGGTATTTTAATAAGGACAGAGTTCCCTATGTATTTCTTTGAGTTTTACTCCGCTCTCTTTGCTCGGAGTTGTTTTAAAAAATCGTTCTCTGCTTTAAGGTAAGCAACTTGTACTTCTAGTCGTTCCAATTTTCCCTTTTCTGTAAGATTCTTAGTTGTTGGTCTACCACCGTTTCCATGTTTACCACGACGGTCAGTACTTAGACCAGCTTCACCGTACAGTCTGTATGTACGCTTCCAGTCACTAATACGATCCTTTGGTGTATTTTCCCCTATTATTGTGATAACAAAACCAGCCAGTCTAAATATTTCATTAGGTGATAAATTATCATCTAAATACTGTTTTACAGCTTGTAGTTTAAACTCTCTATTGTAGGTAATAGCTTTATTACTACATTTAAGCACATTTGGATTATTTCGGAGTTCCAAACACTCTTCATTTGTGAATTTCATAGTTGTTATTTTAATGGTAATACACAAAAGAAAAAAGTAGACACTTTTGGTGTCTACTTTTCGGGGTACATATCAAATAAGCCTTACGAGGTAATGAACCGAAAAGTTCTATCACGAGTTGGGATCGAAAGTCCGGAGGGATGCTCCCGATTTCTTAGGTTGTACTCAATCTTTTGAAATCGCAGTCCTTTAGGGTTTTGCTAGCAAGCAAAACGACCTACACCAAGTGTCATTCTGTTGAATGAGGAGCGGTTGATTAGCAAATCATGCCGAGAGGCCAAAGCGAGAGTTTTTTGTGACGAAAAAAAATTACTTGTCGAAGATATCCCTTCTGGGTATTTATGATTACTCCATGAGCCCGTCCGAAGAAACTTTTTTGACGAAAAAAGTTTACTGAAAAAGATCACCCTTCTGGGTATTATGAGCAACCCACGCTTTAGCGTAGTTAGCGCAATTAGTAACTCGTGATCACAAAAACGTGCTAGTATGAGTACTATAAATAATTATGTTAATTAAAAAATATACTAAAATCTGGTCTGGTTTTATTTAACGAAAAGATGAGTTATTTTCTCTGCGCCCACTAATCTTTAACTAGGAGAAAATATATGATCTACCGTGCGGTTGGCAATCGCTGTGCCGTAAATTTAAAAGATTTGAAGTTACCAATATCAGACTTAGCAGCTATTCAAGTACTGAGACATTTAGGTTTTGAGGTTTTGGAAGTCGATTTACTTTCTACGGCTTATAAGATAATTACATCAAAACCTTTATTTAAAAAGGTTGCATTAATAAAAGAAGCTCCGGAAGTCATGAGCTGTTCAACTTTTATAAAGTGGGTCTACGCTCAGAAAGGAATATGGTTACCCACTCGAGCTATACAACAATACCTTTTTGGAAAAACAGTGCGGCACGAAGAAACTAAAGCGGGTGACTTACTATTTGTATCGGGGTGGAATTCTGATTATTATGATGAAGACCCTCTTGAAAGAGTTGGTCACGTAGGGATGATTAAAGACCAGGATACCATACTAAGTTGCTCTAACAGATATGGTGGGGTAGCTGAAATATCTTTTGATTACTTTATTCAAAAAAAAGACCAAAAACGTGAAGTAAGAGGTGTCAAAAGATACACCTCCAACAATGAAATTACCTATACGGTAATTAGCCCAGAGAATCTGGAGGTCGAGGGGTCCGATGATCTTCGTTGGATGATTCTTAAAAACCTGTAATCGTTCTTTCCGATACCACCAAGTAAAACCTTGGTGGTATATTTTATTAATGCACACAAGAAGGGTCGAACTGATATACTAAAAAATACCGAATAAAATATTTATGAATAAATTAGAAAGGGAAGCACTTACAAAAATTATTGAGCAAGAAGGTGGGAATTAATGGTGGAAAGAAAATACCTTTGTTGAAAAAATACAATCAGATTTACCAGAATCATTAGAAGTAATTTCTCTACCACCAGAACATGAAGACAATTACAATTGTTTTGTCTATGCTTTAGGTTTGGGAAATGATCCTGAATTTTTGGGAGGCAAGAATCCTATTCAAGAAGAATTTATAAAGCATCTTATACTGTTGAATTTTCTTGAGAAAAGAACCGACTCAGAAAAGGGTGATCTTATTTTTTATATTAATAAGGATGATAGCATAACTCATGGAGGAATTTTAGGAGACAATCAATATGTTATATCTAAGTGGATGTGGGGTCCAATTATTAAAAATAAAATAGTGGATATTCCTTCGAGTTTCGGAGATATGTATCTAATATATAAACCAATATCCCCTGAATCAGTAAAGAAAGAATATATGAAATATAAAGAAGCCGGAAACGAAATAAAACCTATTTCATAGGCGTACGAGATGAGTCAAACTAATATACTTAAAAATACCAACCAGACCTTATAGGGTAAGAAAGTCAAAAGGTTGTGCCATGTTTCGGTGCACCCAAACGTGATAACATGAGAACATATGAAAAAAATTGGGGAAGGTTATTACTATAATGTTTTCGAAGTAACTCCTGACACAGTGATTAAATCTATTAAAAGTAGGTTTAGAGTTTTTATTTTTATATTATTTGCGAATAAATTTAATATTTCAAATACAGCCAAAGAATATAAAGTCGTTATTTCTTCAATACCGAAGTTGAAAAGCATATATTCAAAAGTACTCAGTCTGATATCAGATAAGTCACTTATTGGTAATCCAGAATTTGTAAATAATGTAAACTATAAACAAGATAGAGTTAAAGAACTGAAAAGTATAAATGATTTGAATAAAAAAGAATTTATTAAGGTTATTAGTGATTACACCAATTTACTTAGAAGACTTTGGTCTTTTAAAGTCTCTGATTCAGTTTTTAATTTTTCGATTAATTGTGGCTATAACAAACATTACGAACTAGTATTAATTGATTTTAATGAAATGACTTTTGATAAAGAAAAAGTTAATGAACAAATTGTAAATAAAGTATGGTTACAAAGAACTTCTTATCTAAGATTAACAAAAGAAAAACAAGATCTTTTTAATGAAATTTTCAACAGAGAAATAACTCAAAAAGTTTAGAACAATACTGGCATACATAGTAGGAAAATGCCTGTACGTTAAGTATCCATGCCCTTTGTGAGCAACAAGAGCTACTGCCATTCCACCGAGTAATCCTGCAAGAAGTAGCCATGAATCAAATCCTATCTCCCACACATGTACCAGAAGAAATCCTCCATAGATGATGAGAAATACTTTAAAAACAACTGATGGTTTTTCATCTCTTCTCCTATTTTGTTAAAAGGAAACCGCCACGACGTGGCGGTTTGAATAGACCAAAGTTACTTCACAGCTGTAAAAAGTTTGTTTCCTTCACCGTAGTCCCCAAGAGCTTTCAAACCTTCAGGGATAAGTTCAGGCAAGCATCGGTTTTGACTGTTTGTAACTGCAGATGACAGCGCTTCGACGAACCTGTCACTAAGCTCTGTCTCTGCAACAACTTCACCACCCTCTCTGCTCCACTCGATAAAGTCGCATTCTTTGCACGCATGAATGCGTACATTGATCACTTGTTCAGGGAGCCTGACTTGCAGCCGGAACCGCTTGCCCCACTGGGTGTCTACCTTGACGATGGTTGCTTTTGGCACGGAAGCCTCCTTTCATGTTATTGATATAGACGAAGGCCTGCGAAAGTTCATGGCCCTCATCGAAGACTTGAGCAGGAAGCGCTTGGAGGGTTTCCCACACCCGCTTGTACCCATCAACCTCGTGCTGGTGCATATCAGTGAGAGCAAGCGGAGGTTCATCAATTGAAGCGACCAGGTGTACCGGAGCGCCGATTGACTCACCGTATGACCGAACATAGTTCACTGCTTTGTACTCGCCGCTCATCATGTAGTCCTCGCCGTCTCGTGTAATACCACAACCACAGTCACAAAAGTGAGTGAGATTGTAGCCATACGAGATGAGTACTTCTTGCACCAGTCGCATATTGCGTTCAGCGAGGGCAAATTGAAGCATGGCATCATGGATGTGAGCCATGATGGGATCTTGATAACGGTGGAAGATGTTTCCATCACCACCGTCACGGATCTGGAGTGCGCTATATGCAAAGGTGGCTCCGTAGGAGCTATTACCAAAGAGTTCGTACTGCAGCCGATTAATACCTTCCAGAATAACGAGCATTACCGCAGGACGAACCGTGTTATGGTCCGTCATCGCAATGAAGACGTCATGAATGAGTCTTGCTTCGACATTTGGGTATGCACTCACAACTTGCGCCACGTCATGCTTTGACATGGGGCGGAAGAAGTGGTTGCCGTCATTTAATGCACACATAATATTCACCTTTCTTGGTTTGTTGAAAAGAACAGAAATTTGCGAGGATTATTCCTCACACATATCCATACAAATAATGATTTATAGGGATATGTGTAAGGACAATTATGATCTTGATTTCTTTACTTCTTGAAAAGCTTGCATACTTGCTAGGTTGCCACGTTTACTGAGTGACTTTACTCGAAAGAGGACGGTTCTCATGATATGTACCCCGTAAAGTAGACACGACCAGCTATTTACTTAAAAGATGATTCCTGTATTCCACAGGGGTCATCTTTTTTAAATTCCACTGTTGTCTT
>JAYUCW010000019.1:0-6044 GCA_043740125.1 Minisyncoccota bacterium | reverse complement strand
AATCACAACAGACTGTAAATCTGTCGCCTCCGGGCTTCGCAGGTTCAAATCCTGCCCGGCGCACAAATTTAAAACACCCATCAGGGTGTTTTAAATTTAGGCAGGATTTGAACCGCTGATTAGTAAATCACGCCGAGAGGCGATGGTCGCAACCCGCGAAGAGCGGGTTTAGGTTTCGAGCCTAGCAAGGCGAGAGGCAAATCCTGCCCGACGCACATGAATCCAAAGAAAAGAGACATCCGTCTCTTTTCTTTGTTTTAAGCCTTCTTGTTGCTAAAAAAGTGATTAAAAAGTATTTTGTAAAGAGATTAGAATAATCAACCAAGGGTATCGTTTAAGTTATCCCTAGCACTCTATAATGCTGGGAGTATACTTTAGGCAGTAAATTAACAAGTCAACTTTTACAGGAGTAGCTTATGCTTAGATCTCGATCGATACCTGATCTTTTTTACACGGTAAACTATATGGCAAACCTTTTCTTGGAAAAGCCGTTCCATACTTATAACCCCATGCTTTTCGCAGGAGTTCTTTGTGGAAAACCACTTGCACTATGGTTTGCGATGATGATGCCACTTTTGCCAATAGTTGATATGCGTGCACCTGTCACAAAAAGTAAGGCATAAAAATTCCGGCGTAACCTAATAAGTTACGCCGGTTTTCTTTTTTTTGTTTACTTGAAATAAGTGATACGATAGAGTTATGAGTGTTATATCATTAAAAAATAAAGTTCATCTAGCTTTTGAGATTAGTATTTTTAGACAACCTTACATACTTTTGATAATTCTTATCAGCCTACTTTGTGGGTCATTGCTTACATGGAGTTTTATGACTTTCGTCTTCAGTCAACCTTTACTAACTTTTAGTGCAATTAGAACACATGATATATCAAAGCCATTAATTCGTCCCTTACTTGCATATAATACTCCAGAAATGCAGACGACGAGTCCTCTTGAAGAGGCTCTTAAGATTATTATTTCTACTTCCATTAAAAATAAACAACTTACAACAGCTTCAGTATATTATCGAGACTTGAATACTGGTCGTTGGTTTGGTATTAATCAAGATCAAAAATTTGTCCCAGCAAGCTTGTTCAAAGTTCCTTTGATGATTGCTTATTTGAAAGATGTAGAAAAAAATCCAAATTTATTATCAATAAAAATTACTGATGATCTTGTGAGTGATGAAAATAAAAATGAAACAATTAAGGCATTACAATCGGTCAAACAAGGTGAAAGATATACTATCGAGCAACTTTTACACTATATGATTGAGTTCTCAGATAATAATGCTACAGTATTACTCTTTAAAAATGTTAATCAAGATACATTAAGAAAAGTTTTTTCAGATTTGGATATACAAATACCAACTATAGGGGTAAATACAGATTTTATCTCGGTAGGTAACTATAGTTTTCTTTTTAGAGTGCTCTATAATGCAACATATTTAAGTCACGAGATGTCTGAAAAAGGTTTGGAAATGTTAAGTAAAATTGATTTTGAGAATGGAATTCGTAGTGGTGATATCCCTAAAAGTATTACTATTGCAGATAAGTTTGGAGAGTATTATTCAGTTGGAAATGATGTTGTTAATGAACATCAATTACATGACTGTGGTATCATCTATCATCCTAAACACCCTTATCTTCTTTGTGTTATGACTAAAGGTGAAAAACTGGAAGACCTTAAAAAGTTAATACAAGAAGTATCAAAAGTGACGTATGGGTATGTAAGTGCCATTAAGTAAAATTTAAGTAAACTTTTAAAGTAGGGATATCACTCCTCATGCTTATGAAAGTAATTTTTTATATTTAAAGTCGCTATACTATATACTATAAGTATAATATATGATTGATCCAGAATTAAAAACGCATTTAGAAAAAATTGAAGCAGAACTTGTTGGATTTCGAAAGGGTATGCTCAGTGTCAAAGCAACCCTTCTAAGGGGGACTGTCTATGGGGCTGGGTATATCATAGGAGCGGTACTTGTCATTGTTCTTGTTGGATGGTTTTTAAATATCATCGGTGTCATACCAGCATTTAGTGATCAAGTAAAGGCCTTCCAGGCAGCTCTTGAAAGAATTGGCGGGACAAGGAAATAAATGAAATAAAGAATCTCTCGCAACTTCTCATGCACTGCGATATACTATAAATCTATGGCTAAATCTTTACTTCTTGCTGGTGGTTGTTTCTGGTGTGTTGAACATGACCTCCAAACAGCAGATGGCGTTACTTCTGTTGTGTCTGGATATGTAGGCAGTGATGCTGGGTTACAGGTACCGACCTATGAGAATCATAAGGGGTACAAGGAAGCCGTTCTTGTTGAGTACGATGAACAAATAACAACGTACAAAAAGATTTTGCAATTTTTTATTGATCACATAGATCCAACTGATGATGGAGGACAGTTTGGAGATAGAGGAGACAGTTATACGACCGCAATTTATTATCATGATGAAGAAGAGAGACTAGTGGCGATATTAGTACTTAAAGAGCTTGATGAAAGTCATATCTATGAAAGTCTTTCAAAAATAAAACTACTTCCACGAGCGCATTTTTATGAAGCAGAAGAGTATCATCAGAAGTATGCTGATAAAAATCCTCTTCGTTATGATCTGTATAGAAAAGGCTCTGGACGGGAAGATTTTGTTGCAAAAACGTGTAGAATACGAGAAGAGAAAAAAATAAATTGGAAAGAGTAAGTAAGATTAAGATTGTAAACGAGAGACTGTTATGAGCTATATTATTGGCATTGATGAAGTAGGGCGTGGGCCAATAGCTGGGCCGGTGGTCGTGTGTGCATGTGCCTTAAAAAGTGGGGTAGATGTTCTCCTGTTATTCCCAAAAGGAGAGTTACGAGATAGTAAAAAACTATCCGAAAAAGTAAGGCTTAGTATTGTAGAAAAGGTACAGTCACTTGTCGCATCTTCAGATCTTGTATTCGGTATTGGTGAGGTACATGCATCTCAGATTGATGAAGATGGTTTAAGCAAGGCAATCAAAAATGCTCTCGTATCAGCGCTTAAAAAAGTTCATGATAAAGGTGTACCACATGATAGTTTTATTTTTCTTGATGGATCGCTCCATGCTGATGAAAAGTATAAGCAAGAAACAATCATTAAAGGTGATGAGAAAATACCAGAAATAGCACTTGCTTCAATCATTGCAAAAGTCTATAGGGATACACTGATGAAAAAAGTAGCAGATGCATATCCGGAGTATGGTTTTGAGTCTCATGTAGGGTATGGGACAAAGTTACATTATGATGCCATTAAGGAACATGGGGTAACTCCTCTTCATAGAAAATCTTTTCTTACAAAAATGAAATAAAATCCTTTCTAGATGTACTGTAACTACTACAGAGCAATTCCTAAAAATGAGTATGATATTCTAGAAGCGCATAAAAATACTATCTCCAACCATGAGTAAAAGATAGTCGATAGGTTCTTATGAAATTGTAATACCAAAACAAGAATTTATACTGTAAACCTATACCGAATAAAGATTACGTGTTATAATAAAAACATGGGTGAAGTAATAAAATTTCCAATAATTCAAAAAGTAGTATTACCAGAAACTACTGCTATATCTAGGAGTAATTCGACAGAATCAACTATTGCAGACTTTAAAAAGAAAATAAAAACAGATGAAGGAGAAAGACCAATACAAGCTTGTTTATGCGAAGATTCTCCAAAAATAATTACTGGAGGTGAGATTGTAGTACATGTGTATGGAAAGAAGTGTAAAGGAATTATAACTAACATTTTGCAAAGAGACAATAACTACAACGTAACTAAAATTGCCCACACTATTCCATTTTTGAGTGGGGACGATCCACTCAAATTTGGAGAAGCTAATTTTACATACAACACAGAAAAATATGACTAAAATTTGGCAAAAATCAAAATCAAAAAGTAACCCAGTCATTGAGAAGTACAATACAGGGGATGACTATATAATGGATATGGCAATTTTTCCATTTGATATACGTGCCTCATCAGCTCACGTTGAGATGCTTGGTACTATTGGTATATTGAATGACAAAGAAGTTACAAGTTTAGTCAATGAGTTGGAAAATATTTTAAAGAGTTTTAATGATAGGAAAATAAAAATAAGAGTGGAGGATGAAGATTGTCATACAGTCATAGAAAATATATTAGTTAAAAAACTTGGGGACGTTGGAAAAAAAATCCATACAGGGAGAAGTAGGAATGATCAGGTTTTAACGGCGATAAGGTTATATACTATAGATAAACTACGCACTATTGCAGCTATAAATAAAGATGCAATAAAGATGTTTGTTGCATTTGCAGAGAATAATAAAAATACCCCACTCCCAGGCTACAGTCATACCCAACAAGCGATGCTTTCTAGTTTTGGACACTGGAGTTTGTCATTTGCAGAAGGATTAATTAATGATCAGGAGATTCTAGACAAGGCTATAGATATTAATAATCAAAACCCTCTAGGGACTGCTGCTGGTTTTGGAGTTTCATTTTCGTTAGACAGGGGGTATACAAAGAAAAAGTTAGACTTTGATAAAAATATAGTTAACAGTTTATTTGCTCAAGCAAGCAGGGGAAAGTTTGAGTCATTAACTCTAGAATCGCTTTCTCAGATAATGTTAACATTATCTCGTTTTGCAACTGACATGTTATTTTTTACGGCTAGAGAAACAGGTTTTGTAAAAATCTCTGAAAGTTTAACAACAGGATCAAGTATCATGCCTCAAAAAAAGAATCTTGATTCGATGGAGCTTATACGAGGTAACACCTCAATAGTATTTTCAAATCAGCTAGCTATTAAAAATATTCCAAAAGGGGTTATCTCTGGATATAACAGAGACTTACAATTAATTAAAAAACCACTCATTGAAAGTTTGAATATTGTTCAAGGTTCGCTTGAAGTTGTCTGTGAATTTATTAAAGGAATCACTATTGATACAG
This sequence comes from Minisyncoccota bacterium, assembly GCA_043740125.1. Taxonomy (GTDB): domain Bacteria; phylum Patescibacteriota; class Minisyncoccia; order Phycocordibacterales; family UBA5272; genus UBA11704. Next base: position 1,102 of record JAYUCW010000019.1, on the reverse strand, counting down.
ATACAGTCAAGAAAGCTATTAAGCAAGATATTTTTGCAGCTGATATGGCAAATGATATGGTAGAAAAAGAAGGTGTTTCATTTAGAGATGCTTATATAAAAGTTGGGCAGGAACTTAATAAAGTAAAAGATTTTAATTTTGAAAAAAATATTACATCGAAAAAATCTTTAGGCTCTCCAGGTAATCTTGATTTAAATTATTATAAAAAAATACTAAAAAAGTATAAGTAGGAGGCAGCACAGTTCATAAAGTTGAAAGTTATAAAGTTCATAAAGTAAATACGGGGGAGGGTGACCGAACGAAGTAACGATCTTACTGTGCTTCATTCTTGTAGCTCTTTCAAAAAGATGGAGTATACTTAACGTAGTATCTTATTGTATTACTGATCACTAGCCACTAGCCACTAGCCACTAGCCACTAATCACTAACAACTACCTTTATGTCTAGTATTTTTACAAAAATCATTACAGGTGAAGTTCCCGGGTATAAGGTCTACGAAGATGACTACGTATGTGCGATATTAGATATTAATCCAATCCAAAAAGGGCACACACTTATTATTCCAAAACAAGAAGTAGATCAACTCTTCGAGCTTGATGAAGTGTACTTTGATAAAATGATGCATCGCGTTCGCTATATGGCACAAGTTATTAAGGCGCAGACAGGTTGTAATCGGGTGTGTGTCTTTGTAGAAGGCTATGGTGTACCTCATGTGCATGTGCATCTCGTACCAACGAATGTCCCAGCGGATTTTGATAAGTCACTTGTATACGCTGCATCACAAGAAGAATTAGAAGAAATGCAAAAGCTCCTTCAATCATAACCTATGAAATATCTTATTTTCCGTACATTTGCAGTTCTTGTCACAAGTTATTTTACAAAAGTTGGTGTTCCTCTTGTTTTTACATCGGTTGCCTTCACATTAGGTACGACTTGGACTGCGCTTATTGTTGCGATTGTGCTTGCCTTCATTAACCACACGATTAAGCCGTTGTTTATGATTATTTCGATACCGATTAATCTTGTCACTCTTGGTCTTTTTTCTTTTGTCATTAATGGACTTATGATTTTGCTTGCGGACAAGTTGGTTCCAGGATTTGCT
>JAYUCW010000018.1:0-6064 GCA_043740125.1 Minisyncoccota bacterium | reverse complement strand
CAACCGCAAGATTTGCAAAATTGACATTCTTAATACTTCGTACTGCCTCTTGTCCTTCTTCTGCATACATAATTGCACGAGCTCTGTCTCCAGCGAGAGTTGAAGACTGTAATCCATAATAAAACGCTCCTGAAAAAGCAGTCATAAACAACATAAATATTGAACTTGCAAGAAGTATCTCAACCAACAAAAAACCTTGTTTGTAGGACTTACGTGCTTGGATGAGATTTGCGAAGAAACAAATATTTTTAAGGATATGTAAAAATAGTACATTGACGAAAAAATATACCGTTTCGACAAAAAAGCTCGCCAAGCACGCAAGTCCTACTTTAGTAGTCAACCATTCCTTTTTCATTGATTGTAATATTTCTTTTTTCATTTACTTGTGATGTAAGAACAAAAGTTCCTGTTGCATTTGGAAGACCGATTACTTTTGAAAAATTAATTTCATTAATTCCTGTAGGAACTATAGTTTTTGGTATCTGTGTATTTTCGTCAAAATTTGTATCTCGTGAGATATAGCTCACCCCCTTATACACCATTATACTCCCTACTCCTACATATACTCCCCATGTCATATCCCCATCAGCAGCTTGAGAAAGTGATTGGGCTTGACGTAAGCTATGTGCAAGAGTAATTGCTGCGATGTCTAAATCATTTCTTACTAAGAACGTATGGTACGAGGGAATAATCATTCCCCCAATAATTGTAAGTAATGCGACTGAAAGAAGCATCTCTGGTAAAGTGAACCCTCGTGCACATACTATTCTTTTTTTTTTAAAAAAATCCATAAGGAGTTCTATTTAATATTATTCAAACCTCCTACAAGACTATAAATTGGTAAAATAACAGCAAACGCAACCGAAACAACCCCAGCCCATACAATAACGAGTAAGATTGGTTCCATGATAATGGTTAAATTTTTTGTTGTTGTATCTGATTTTGCTTCAAGTACTTGCCCAACTTTAATTAATGTCTTATTTAAATTCCCAGATTGTTCACCTGAGATAATAAGTTGTTGTACAGGAGGTGGGATAAGGGCATCAATATTTTTGTATGCCACAAAACTTTTTTCAAAAGAATTTCCTGCATCAATTGACTCGCGCAATGCAACATAAAACTTCTTATATCGTATAACTTCCGAAGCATTCGCCAAAGAATCAATAGCTTTTGTTACAGGAAGTCCAGCTTCGAGTAATGTTCCTAAAAGATACCCGAAACGTGCAACTTCAACTTCCATCAGAAGCATTTTTATTCCTGGTATAGAAAATATAACAGCTTCTCCTATAAATTTTGTTTTCTTGTAGAAGAAAAGTATAAAACTAATAGCTCCAATAACCACTAGACCAAACGGAACAGCAACAAGACCATACTTACTTAAAAAAAGTCCAAAAGCTAAAAGTACTTTAGTAATTAATGGAAGTGCAAGCTTAAGGTCATAGAAGATTTTTGCAAGTTTCGGAAGAATAAACCACGAAATTCCTATGCCGACAATACCAGTTAATCCAAGCACAAAAATTGGATACATGAGTGCAGATTTCACTTTTGACTTAAACTCTCTATCTTTTTCTTCTTCAAGAGCAACTACTTTTAAATTTTCTGCGAAATTCCCTGACTCTTCGCCTAAACGAATAAGTGATATCGTATATCCTTTGAAAAAATCGGTTTTATCAAACGCCTTCCAAACTGGAGACCCTGACTCAATTTCAAGAAGTACTCGCTCTAGAATCAATTTCATCCCTGCAGATTTTGTTTGTTTAATAATTGAAGAAATAGCACCAATAATTGACATCCCTGAAAGGACAAGCATACTAAGATTTTCAATGAACTGATCACGCTCCTTGGTAAGACCAAATGTTGAAAGCTTTTTTTGGTTATCAATTTTTCTTTGTGCTACAGGAGTTGCTTTTACAGGTTCTGAGATAGTAACTTTTTCTTGTGTTCGTGCATTCTGAGATAGTTCTTTTTTATCTTCTTCTTTATTTTTCTTAGAACCAAAAAGAGAATTAAAGAGAGATTTTTTTTCTTTTATTGTTTTTGTAGATTGTAACGCAATGCTAGTATTTTGTATTTTCTCAACAACTACTTTTTTCTCTTCTTTTTTTTCAAGAGAACTAGTCATAGTTTGTACTGCAGTCTCTCCTTTTACTTCTTTTTGTATCTCAGTTATAGCTACTTTTTTTGAAGCTAGATCTTTTATAATTTTACTCTCTTTCTTTGGAGAACTTTTTACAGATTTTATAGATAACCTTTTTTCTTGTGCTGGTATTACATCTCCAAAAAGAGCTGACATGTCTTTTGAAATTGCACCTCGTGCGGATCTTGTTTTTTTTACCGGAGGACTTACGATAAGATTTTTTTTAACAGTTGCTGTTGGCATAAAAATTATTTAGATTTTTTAGAAACAGTTTCTTTTTTAGTGGCACCTTTTTTAACTTGCTGTACAGCATTCTTTGATTCACGTTTACTAATAACAAGATCATCCGGTGGTGGAGCAATACGGACTAATTCTTCAATTGAAGTTAAACCATTTTTTACTTTTTCAAGACCATCTTCAAAGACTGATTTTGCGCCTTCTTCTCGCGCCAATTTCCAAATTTCTTGAGCAGATGGTCGCTTAACGATAAGTTCTTGAAGCGTCGGAGTAATTTTGATCACCTCATAAATTGAGGTACGTCCTTTATACCCAGTAAAGCCACATACTTCACATTTCTTTCCTTCATAAAGTGTCAGATTTTTCTCAGGTAAAAACTTCATCACACCTTTTAGTTGTGGGGTGTCGAAGTCAGATGGTTTCTTAACAACAGAAACTTTGCAATGATCACAAATTTTACGCACAAGACGCTGCGCAATGATAAGATTCATTGTAGAAGAAAGAAGGAATGGTTCTGTCCCCATATCAAGTAATCGTGGAATAGCAGTTGCAGCATCATTCGCGTGAAAGGTGGAGAGAAGGAGATGTCCTGTGAGTGCTGCATTAACAGAAATTTCTACTGTTTCGAGATCTCGAATTTCTCCAACAAGAATAATATCTGGATCTTGACGAACAATAGCACGTAGTCCACGTACAAACGTAAGACCTGTCATTTGGTTCACTTGAATTTGGTTCAATCCTTGGACTTTGTACTCAACAGGGTCTTCAATTGTGGTGATATTTGTATCTGGTGTATTCAACATCTTAAGAAGTGAGTAGAGTGTTGTTGTTTTACCAGACCCAGTTGGACCAACAACAAGTATCATCCCGAATGGCTTCTCTGCTGCCTCACGAAGTAATTCTTGATTTTTCTGTGTTAACCCGAGATCATTAAACGTAAGCCCTTGAACATATGAACCCAATATACGAAGTACTACCTTCTCCCCTTCTACAATGGGAATAATCGAAGTTCTCATGTCAACCGAAATACCACTTGAACTATCATAATGAAGTGAACCATCCTGTGCTGAGTAGTGTTCATCAATTCGAAGTGCACTCTTTACTTTGATTCTATTGAGAACATTCTCATAATATTCTTTAGGTAGTCTCCCTGCCTCGTGAAGTACACCGTCAACACGAAAACGAATAACAATAACTTTTGCCTGTGGTTCAAAATGGACATCTGATGCTTTATAGGTAATAGCATCATCAAAAATTTCTTCGAGTATTTCAGGAGCTACTCGATCAGATTCTGCAATAATCTTAGAAAAACGAGTATCGAGTGGCTTTTCGTAAAAAATGAAAAAACTATCAATATCTTCTGAAAGTGAGTAGGTAATATTTATTTTTTTGCCTTCAAAAAGTGGCTTCAACTCTTTCGCAAGACCTTCAAGGAGTGGATTATCTGTCGTCACAATAACCTCGTTATCTTTTTCTTCATCAAAAAGTACAACACGTAATTTTTTCGCAACTTCTTCTGGAATTTTACGTACCTGATCTGCACTAATAGAAGCTGAATTAAGGTCAGCGTAAGGAACCTTAAAGGCTTCAGCTGTCGCTTGTCCAACAATATCACTATTAACAACTCCTTCACGCAAAAGTGCTTCAACAAAACTAATGTCACTTTGTTTTGCTAAAGTTTCTGCTTTATCTCCATCCTCTATGCTGATGTAGTTACCTGCAATGAGAATCTCTTTTATATTTTTGTTGTCAATGTTCATGTTGTAAAAAAATAATAGTATCTCAGGAAGCGTTAATCTTATTTTTAACAGCTTCAACAATAAGAGATATTGGGGAGTTAGACTTCACGAAAAAGTCAACAGCACCCAAGTCAGATGCTCGCTTCCGATCTTCTTCTTGATTGAGATTTGTCATTACAATTACGGGTACTTTCATTTTTTTTTCTTGTATTGTTTCTAGAACTTTAAATCCATCAACTCCAGGAATGATGAGATCAGTAAGGACAAGATCAAAATGATCTTTACCCAAAAGAAGGAGAGCTTCTTCTCCACTTCCTGTTGCAACAATAGCAAATCCTTCGTGAGAAAGTTTGAGATCAAGGGCGTGAGCAAGTGGTTTTTCATCTTCAATAATTAATATTTTCTTTTTTTCCATTTCTTTCATGTGGGTACTTTCACTATATCGTAGTTATGGTATAAGTGTATAACACTTCCCTTAAAAAAACTATTAGTAATCAACAGAAAAAAGATATTTATAATAACAGCAGCTAATGACTCACCAAAAAAAGTACAGCTGACATACTCGCTATCATGACAAGATAATACCCTGAATGTACTAAAAACTTGATTTGTGATTGCGCTTCATAATGTTTCCCTCGTGGAGTGTATACCATGTCAATAAATCTTGTTGTTACCACAAAACCAAATGCGATCAATAATCCTAATGTGATAGCAAGTTTAAGAGAGTTAACAGCGAGCACATCAAAGATAACCGCAAGTACAGAAGCGATGGCTCCGTGAGCTACAAATGAATAAAAATTTATTTGTAGCATGTAGATACTTGTTCTTTTTGGCATCTGATCTTTTGATGACCCTTCACCGCGAAGATATGCCTTCATAAAGAGAACCGGTGAGTACCATAAAACTCCGACCAAAAATCCAGTAACTGTCGCAATAAAAATATGTAGTGGTGTAAAAAATAGTTCCATAAGCTAAGTATAATATTTTAATTTATTTTTTGTAATAAAATTAAGGAAATACCTGTGTATAATTAATATGAAACTATGCAAAATTTATCTTACTTGAAGGCGAAAAGGGAGAATCATTCGAGTTTCCTTTTCAGAACTTTATGTTTCCCAAAACACGTTGAGATATAAGTGTAAAAAAGGGTTTGAGTGCTTCAACGACCGCTTTGTTGCTATTTGTGACCCCACGGAGAGTCGAACTCCGCTTACCGGCATGAAAAGCCGATGTCCTAACCGATAGACGATGGGGCCGTCTTTAATACCTTTAATTACATTTAAGTAATGAGGATAAGTAAAAATTATACTACCATAAAAACATGATTCTTTCAACTTGGGAATGGTTCAAACCTTATGGTACAATCTTGATTGTTGGCGGTTAGTTCAACCCAGTAGGTCATTCTACTGAATGAGACGCTCGGCCACGAAGATGTCGAACAATCAGCAGGATTTCGACGCAGTTGTGAATCAGCAGATTCATGGCTTGGCCATAAATAAATCTTGAACGTGCACAAAGTAAGTCAGTAAAATAAATATAAAAAGGGCGGTTAGCTCAGTTGGTAGAGCGCCACATTGACGTTGTGGATGTCAGAGGTTCGACTCCTCTATCGCCCACCAAAAATTTTAAAAGCAGTATCGAAAGATACTGCTTTTAAAATTTTTGTGGGCGATAAGTACATGGCTTTGGCCATGCACGTGAGGAATCGAACGAAAAACCGGTCTACGAAAAGTTTTAACAAAAATTAGATTCAAATATTTTTGTTAAAACTTTTTGTCGATTTTTCTCGGGGTCGCGAAACAATCTTTTTATTGAATCTGAAGGATGAAAAAAGATATGTTTGGTGACCGACTCTTATACCATCCCCAACTAACCTCTTCTGATTTGCTCCTTAATCCACTCATATCCAAGTAGTTGTTTCATCTTCTCTTCATCTCCTGATAATACTCGT
>JAYUCW010000017.1:0-6095 GCA_043740125.1 Minisyncoccota bacterium | reverse complement strand
CATTTTTACAATACCAAGCTGAAGAGAGACTTTTACCAAGAGATTCTTTACTAAGAATGCTCCCACACTCTGGGCATGTTGTAGGCATTGTGTATACTTTTGAATTTTTTGGACGGAGCTCTTTAAAGACATCAAAAATTTCTGGGATGACATCTCCTGCTTTCCTTAAGCTCACCGTGTCTCCAATGCGCACATCGAGTCGTTGTATCTCTTCTTCATTGTGTAACGTTGCACGCGATATTGTTGATCCAGCTAAAAGGACTGGGGTAAGCTCAGCTACCGGTGTAACAGCTCCCGTTCTTCCAACTTGGCAGGTAATTGCACGTAATTGCGTCGTTACCACCTGTGCTGGGAACTTATAGGCAATACCTCCACGAGGAGATTTTGCAGTGTACCCAAGTATATCCCAAAGTTCACGTTCGTTAATTTTAACCACTAACCCATCAATACCATAATCCTGTTTATCTTTTTTACTAACCCACAAGTCATAAAACTTTTGCACCTCTTGTAAATTTTTACAAACCTTTCTGTCACTATTCACCAAAAATCCATATGAGGAGAGTACTCGTAACTCTTCTTCTTGAGTTGTATAATTCCCTCCCTCAATGTCATACGCATATATCTGAATATTTCTTGTTGCTGCCACTTTTGGGTCAAGCTGCCTTAATGTTCCTGCACTTAGGTTACGAGTATTTGCGTAGAGTGGCAGTCCACCTTGTTCTCGAAGTATATTAATACGCTTTAAGTCTTCTTTTTTTATCCACGCCTCTCCGACCACCGTAATAGAGGAGTTATCAGAAAGTATGAGCGGGATAGATTTTACTGTTTTAATATTTTCTGTTATATTTTCTCCAATTGAGCCATCTCCTCGTGTTGCAGCTCGAATAAATACTCCGTTCTCATACGTAAGAATGACTTTAAGGCCGTCTATTTTCATCTCCGTGACATATGTCGGGGTACGTGTTACTTCATTTTTAGTAAGCAGTGTCTGATTACGTTCTTCCCAAGCACTAAGTTCTTCAAAATTAAATACGTTATCAAAACTCCACTGCTTCACGGTATGAGCTACTTTTTCAAACTTATCAAGTATATGCCCACCAATTCTTTTTGTTGGTGAAAGTGGTGAATCAAACTCTGGAAACTTTTCTTCAAGAAGTCCAAGTTCTTTCATTAAACTATCATACACTTCATCTGAAATTTCTGGTGCGTCACAAACGTGGTATAACACTCGATGACGCTCAAGGAGACGACGAAGTTCTTGTATTCTTACAGCGGAAGAAGCTTTATTCATGTAAACAGTATATCATAAAACCCTTATGAATAAAGGTTTAAAAAACTATTGAATAATAGTTGTGTTAACAACTGCTCGTTCCACAGATTTTCCAGAACCATTACATGTTGAGTAACCTTGTGCAATTATTTGACGAAAAGATGGTGTTTTATTTACTGTCACTTTAGCACACCTATATAAGTGTTGAGTTGCTGTAATATCACTTGGGTCAAGACCAAGATCCATTCGCATATTATATGTAGAAGTTTGACCTAGCTCAGTATCAGGTAATAATGTTACAGAATTAGTAAAATGATATACATAAGGAGTCGATAATGTTGTAAACTGAGGATTAAAAGGAGGGGTTCCTCCTGTGGTGAATATTGGTGATTGTCCACACTTTATATCTGCTTTTGTAATAGTTGGCGCACCTACTCGTGAACTCATATATGTTAAAACATCCTCTACATATGTTGGGAATCCTACACTTGACGGAAATATTCCCAAACCATCTGCTGCTGCATACGAATCATCAATAAGTGTCGCACATGATATTGCATCATCTGCTGCGTAGTATGCAGCTTGTGTCTGCTTGTACAGCGTGGAGAAATATTGCTGTCTTGAAAGTAACGCAAGAGCACCTGTTGTAATAAATAACACAAGTACTGAGATAAGCATGGTAAACGGTAAAATAAAACCTAATGTAAGATTTTTTTTAAAATTGAAATATGTATTATATTTTTTGAGTACTGTTTTCATAATGATGATGTTATGGTCGAGCGTGCATAAAACGCACTATTTTTGTTGTATGAGTTATTCCATTTATCCCTTTAAATTGAACACTTGAAGTAATTCGAAGGTCGTCGTTATACTGATCACTTGCAGGAACAGTTTCAAAAGTTGAAAGCTGATCAACTGTTACTGAACGTGTATATTGTTTTAATCCAACTACACTAAGCGCTGGAATATGTGCTGAAATACCCCCACACACATAACTTGTAGAAGTTGAAGTAGTCAAAGTTGAGACTAATAAAATAACCATAGACCTCATAGTTGAACTTGCTACTGATATAAGATATTTACAACTATTAGATGAGGCAATATTTCTAACTAATGGTTCAGTACTACTTGCTTGCATATCTATATAATCAAATGCACACCCTGCACTGTTTCCTACAGCATTGTTCGGGTAACTCCCTGTACCAGCACCATTCTTTGGGAGATAACATGTTGGCTGACCACCAAGACCTGATAATCTATCTTTAAATAATCTCCATGAAGTCTGCCCGGTTGTTGTTTCAAGTACATTAGGAACACATAAACCACCCACTTCAGTTGAGGATGCATTTTTTCTACAATACACGTATAGTGAGTCGTACTGATTTTGTAATAATTCAACAGCTTCTTCAGCGAGGTACGTTGCAACAATTGTATCTTTCGTAGTTCGGGCATATGAAGAAGAACTTATCGTCACTGAGAGCGGTCCAATAATCACAAGTGAAAGGATGGCGATTGAAGCAAGTGTTTCAAGTAGTGTAAACCCTCGTATTTTTGTATCAAAATTTTTCATGAAGTTATTATAAATAATTATTGATTATCAATCTCTCGAGAAGATACTACCGTTTCTAAGTCAAAGGATGACGGGGGTGTACTTGCCTTTGCTGGCCGGGTTATTCCAGAAAGGAAAATAGTTACCATCGGCTGCTTATAGTCTATAGCATTAAGTTCGTCATTTATACCTGTTGAAGTTTGTGCTCCATCGACAATAAAAGTAAGTGACTTAATATTGACGTCATCTGAAGTCATCTGAAGTACTGTTGTTGTTGCTAAATATTGGTATACATTTTTATAGAGTACACCATTAGCAACATAATAAGCCACACGATCAAACTCATTAACTGCATCGGACGTCCTAAATATGAGAACAGAACCTGGGGTTGTACCAAAAACACAATTTTTTCTCACCGTTGGGACTAAAAGTGGAGTGGCAGGGAGCGCTTGTGCACAATAAAAATCAGAACCAAAACGAATATCTCGTGTAATTGTTTGTGCAGAAAGATTAATATTATCAAGAATTGCTTGTGTTTCTTGAAGTCGTGCATTGACTGATTGTGCATTAAAAAGTGCACCTAAAGAGAGAGTCGCTATCCCTGAAAAAAGACCTAAGACTACTAGCAACTCTACCAAAGTAAACCCTTCTATTTTTTGTTGTATTTTGTTTTTAAAAAATAGTTTCATACATTATTGACAAATAGTTCCCTTTTTTGTAATCATACCTGATTTATAAACATATAATGACTTAACATATCCTTTTTCTGGAGATCGTGGGGAATCAAATTGTATACAGGCCGCTGCGTAGTCGGTGCTTGTAGAATCATTAATATAAATATGTGCAGTTTGTTTTGGTCTACTGAATGAAACAGTGAGTCTTGTGATAGCTGGACTATACGATGTGTTACAAAAAAAGACAGATGGTGAAGTTGTTGCAACACATAACTTTCCTACCTTGTTTTGATTTGTTGTTACAAGAAAGGAGTCTTTTTCATCAATGGGGGTTGATGAGTACAACCCATCCCCAATACTAATGGCTCGAGACGGATCAGTTGATGGGACTGTTCTATCTCTAAATTTAAGCGTTTTAGTTGATGTTGCGAGGTTAAAATAAAGACCTGCACCGCCAAAAGTGTTATTAACTGAATTTATAGAACTTCCTTGCAGTTGTGCCTCTCGCAGTAAAAGTTCAGTTTGATAGGTATTATCGGCTAAAGATATTCGTGTGAGAGATTGTGGGCCGCCTGACATAGTGATGCCTAAAATAATTGCCATAACACCAATACTCACAAGAAGCTCAACAAGAGTAAAACCTTTTCTTATGTTTCTTTTTAAAATAACTCTTTGTATGAGCATGCTTATATAATACCACTAGAACTGTGACAGTTTATCAAAAAATAAGTACTACCTGTGTATAGCAAGAGAAAATATAAATTAATTTAGGACTTATGCACTTGGCGATCTTCTTTGTCGAAACTCCTTATTTTCTCGTCAACGTACTATTCGTACGTCTCCTCGAAAATAAGGGTTTCTTCGCGAATCTCATCCAAGTCCTTAAGTCCTATAATTATTGGCGAATAATAACCAATTTGCAAATTACTAGCAACTTCTTATAATCTCTTTTCTGCTTCCAAAAATTCATCTATTTTTCCTTTCTCAAGTACTCCTTCTACATCACTACTTTCCACATCTGTTCTGTGGTCTTTCACCATTTTATATGGATGAAGCACATACGAACGTATCTGATTCCCCCATTCTATTTCTGTAGTCTTACTAATCTGCCTCCCTTCTACTTCTGCTTTTTGTTTTTCAACTTCTAATTTAAAAAGTTTTGCAGATAAAATTTCTAATGCTTTTTGTTTATTCTGATCTTGTTGTCGTTCTGTTGCAACAGAGACTGCAATGTTTGTCGGGATATGGATTACTCGCACCGCTGTCTCGCGCTTGTTCACATTCTGTCCACCAGGGCCTGATGACTTTGATGTCTCGATACGAATTTCATCCGGTAAAAGTGCTTGTCGTTCAGCAGCTGGGATGACAGGTAACACTTCCACCATAGCAAAAGATGTATGACGTTTCGCTTGTGCATTAAATGGTGAGATGCGAACAAGACGGTGTACACCTGACTCATTCTTAAACATGCCATATGCATTTTTACCAGAAACTTCTAAAGTGAGATTACGGAAGCCACCGTGATCATTCTTATTATCATGGAGCACTGTGTATGAAAAGTTATGTGAAGAAAAATATGCATCATACATCTCAAATAACATGCGAGCAAAGTCCTCACTATCATCTCCCCCTGCACCAGCTAAGAAGGTCATGATAGCATTCCCTTTATCGAGTGCTCCAACTCCCTCTTTTTTATCTTTTAGCTCCTTAAGACGCTTTATCGCTATGTGAGCTTTTTCCTTATCATTCCAAAAATCTATCCCATTCATACGAGCTTCAAGTTCTAAAATTTCTAGGTCAATATCTCCTTCCATACAACAATTATACCAGAAAAGTCTTCCTCCCGAGGCAAGATCTTCGATATCCCAAGGTCTTGCATCGGGGATATCTTTTATATTTTTAGTATACGACTCTCTGTGCTATTATTCTTGTATGAAAAAAGGATTTACCTGTGGAACTTTTGACCTCTGTCATGCTGGACATATGCTCATGTTTAAAGAATGTAAAAACTCGTGCGATTATCTTATTGTCGGACTTGAGGTTGATCCAAGTGTTGACAGACCTGAAAAAAATAAACCAGTACAAAGTCTCGAAGAACGACGTATTCAATTAGAAGGGGTACGCTATATTGATGAAATTATTATCTACCACAATGAAAAAGAACTCTGCGAGATTTTGTCAAAAAACGAACAAGGTATCGACATTCGTATTGTTGGCTCTGATTGGGAAAACAAACCTTTTACGGGTTGTGACCTTCCACTTCCTATAATTTTCAACTCTCGAAGCCATCTCTACTCATCATCAAATCTTCGCAAAAGAATTCTTGAAGCAGAATCTACAAAAACAAACGTTATAAAACAGCAGACAAAATAAAGTGTTTTATTGATATTGAGGTTATGGTTCAGTATCTTGAGAACACATACCTACAAATTAACCTTATTATTGTGAATAAAAACTTGACAGTACTTATCTTTATGTGTTATAATAAAATAGGAGACAGTAACGCCTCCCTACCCCCGAAGTAGTACACGTATCCCTCTATGATACACGGAAGGAATCTTAAATCCAATAATCTTACGTGGTCTGTTGTTAAGAAAGGAGT
>JAYUCW010000016.1:0-6122 GCA_043740125.1 Minisyncoccota bacterium | reverse complement strand
CATCAGTAAAGTTAAAAGTAGCAGTAGTAGTTACGTTATCATCTAATTGAGTACCAGTATCTATGAAGAATAACTCATAATCAGTAGGATCTCCGCTGTAACCAGTTATTACTTTACTTCCTATGATATGTCTTTTAGCTACTACTCCAGCGGCACCAGTAGGAATACCAGTAGCAGTTACTTGTTGATTAGCATTAGCAATGATGTACATTCCTACTGAGTTTATTCCAGTATTATTGATTAAGCCTAAGTGACCGCTAACTGTCTCATACACTACACCAAATATATGAATACCTTGAGTTACATTTCCTGCTGTACCTGAAGATGCAAAAGCAGCACCAGTAATATCAGGGCTATCACCTCCTGCATTTCTAGCTACTACTCCTGAACCTGGGATATAGACTACTATAGGAAATGTAGGAATTCCTGTACTTAAGTCATGTTGAGTAATATACATTCTACCAAATAGAGTAATGATAGAAATGTAGTAACTAGGAGCATCAACGCTAGAAATAGCTACTCCAGGAGTAGGACTAGCTGAATCATATACTGCCGTACCTGATAGGATTATCTCACCAGAGACTAGTGCTCCAGTAACATTATTATTAGTAGAATATGCTATAACTTGTCTAATAGCAGTCCAAGCAGCATTAGATGTACTAGTACCATAACCCTGTCTAGTCTTAAAGCCCCAAGGAAAGAATCTTATATCTTTGGCTTCAGTAAATCCTAGTGGAGGACAAGTATTCTGTAAACTCTTAGTGATAGTAGTACCAGAGACACCTCTGTCCCAGAGACCATCCATGTCAGGACCGGGTATTATAAAAGCCCTCTGATTTAGCATGATACCTAATGAACTTCTTCTATTCCCTGACCCTGGGAGAAGAAGTATAGAAGAACCAAGTGAAGACCAATGTCAGCAGGAAGATTAGCTAGTTAGACCAGGAGTACCGAACCAGATACATTCAGCTTTGATAGTATCCCCTGTAACACCCGCAGCATATGCTCCTGTAGAATGTACTCCTAGAGGCGCATCAGCACCTCCTGCGGTATTACAGTAGACTATTACTCTCTTACCTACTGAGTCATACTGATAGATGAATCCCGCGATACCTGCTATCTGTACTATATCAGGCTGTCTATTAGTAAACCTAGCCACGGGTCCAAAGTCTAATGCATCACCGCCAGCAGGGTATGAGCCACTTGCTACTATAGTGAAAGTAACTTGAAGTGGCTTAGGACCAGTACCTTTAACTCTTGTTGCAACCATTGTCATATCAACATCTCCTACTGAGCTAATTGCTCTCAGCTAGTAATTACGTCCGCCCCAATGTCTAGGATAAGCACGAAAAGGCTTTTGACGAGTAGGTAATGCTTGCCTATTTTTGATTTGAATATCCATCATCATCTTGAGTTGAATTTCTGCAATACTATCTGCTAACTGAGCTTGTGTAAGATTCTGAAGAGCGAAGGTTTGTACGAGAGCTGCTATCTTAGCACCTAAGAATATTCTTACATTACCTAATAGATCAATAGTACCAGTAGTAATACTAGTAGGGTCCATATCCCCTAAGTAGTACATTCTTACTTGTCTACTAGGACTACCTGCAAGAGTACCTAAGAAGTTAATTATTTGATTCCGCCAGTTCCAGAAATTGAGACTACTTGTTTGTAGTTGATTAGGATCCCATACTGTCTCTATCATAGGATCGTATGGATCAGTACTTCCTAGTAGTCTCTCTTCTAGTCTAATAGGTAATAGTAGATCAGTAGGAAGAGTAGGAAGAATTACTGCACTCGCAGCTACTGTCTGAACACTAGTCTTATAGCTATTAGGAAGTCCTAGTAATGCTTGAGCATTTCGGGCATACTCATATGCTTCTTTCAAGTAGGGCAGAAGGAGAGCATCTGTCCATAGAGTAGCATTAGGATCATTTAAGTAGACCCTAGCAGAGTTGAAGACTTCGGAAGCAGCTACAAGAGGCAAGTTATCCTACTTTCGCTAATAGATCAGTATTTCCTTGATTTCCTCGTAGTTTTGCAAGTTCAAGAGGATTTACCTCAAACTTACAAATAGGACAAATAAGCGCGAGAGGATCAATCTGCTGTCTGCACGCGGGACATTTGTTAATTGCAGCAAGAGTGATATCCTTCGTCCAGTCTCTCTCTACTCCTAGTCTTCTAGCTGCGAATCTATGTACATCAGAGACAGACCTGCTATTACGTGATCGTAAGTATTCAGTATCAGCACGACGTACTAGTAACTGAAACCACTGATCTTGTCCTTTTTGACAATTAGCTAGTTCATCCTTATACTCAGTCTGAATCCAAACAGATGACTTATTCTTATCAAATCCTTCCTTCTTGATCTTATCTTCTCTATCATATGCTCCCGTTACATAGAATAGACCAGGACCAATAGGATGCTCCGGGTCATTAGTGATATCTATGTTAGAAGAGAAGAAGGCATTGACTAGATCCTTAGCTAGTTCATCAGAAGGAACTACCGCAGGAATCCATTCATTGAAGCCTTTGTAGAATCTAGTAGTTGCATCATGTACTAGTAGAGTAGCAGGAGGTATATCAGGGTAGCCTTGACCATCCTTGCTAATACAAGCAGGAATAGTATATTCATTAGGCTCTACACTAGGCTTTTTTTCTACTAATTCTCTAGGGTAGATTGATACTACTGTAGAAACACTCATTAGTTCTTCCCGTCACCTAGACCGAAGCCTACAGGACTATCTTTCTTAATCTCTTCTACTGTCTTCTTATCACTAAGTACCTTCTCATTTCTAGGATATTCTACATTCTGATAAGTATACTTAGCACCTTCAAACTCGAATTCTAGTCCTGGTTTACCATAACCATTTACTGCTGACTTTGCTAGGTCTAGTGCTTTATGAACTATATCGAATTCCTTCTCACCATTAGCAGTAGGTACTTTCTCTTTAGTAGTTACATCAGTAAATAGAAAGTACTTATGAGCAAGAATCTCATAAGAAAGTACTCCGGGGAAATTACCTTTCGTATTTACGTCAGTCTTGTTAAAAACCTTAATTCCTGCACTCATTTTTCACCTCTTAGGTTAGGACTACTAGGAAGATCCGACTTACCATCCAAGATTACTGCTTCTCGATTACGAAATAAGTTCATTTGCCAAGTAGATTCTTGCTCCATTACTTCTACTCGTTTTTCTATAACCCTATCTTTATGTATTCTTTCATCACTAATTAATTGCTTAGCATTCTTCCGCGGTACTGCTACTAGACTGCCTAATGAATATATCTTAGCTACATCATATCTAGGTACAAGGTACTGCTGGGTACGAGGTACATAGAATACAAAGATAGGCTCGTAGCCATCTCCTTGTTTTACTGATTCGTCATTGAAACCAAACTGTCTCTCTAGTACCCATACATTAGATAGGTAATTATACTTTTCAGTCTTTTCAGTACCTATAGTCTTACGTAGAAAGATATCTCCATAAAATTCATTATATTCGCCTTGTCTTACTTCAGTCAAGTCATGATTAGCATAGACTAGTCTAAAAAGAGGTATTCTAGATTCGAAGTAACCAAAGTCTCGAATTAGGTTCTTATTAATTTCTTTTACTACTTCAAGGTCTCTCATAGTTAGCTCAAATTCTGGTTCTTTTATTAAGGGAACCAGAAAGACCTTCTTTTGCCTATTATCTCTTGAGAAAGAGCACTTAGGCTAGAGTTAAGCTAATCTAGAAGCGTACCATTTACCTGTACTTTGTAGATAGGTAAATACTACAGGAGAAGTAGCAGCAGTAGTAGTTCCTGCTACTGATATGTTACCCGCATTAGTCCAAGTCCAAATACCTGTAGGCATCAGAAATAGACTTCCCGCGAATCCATCCCAGGGAATTGTGATATTTACGATAGCAGCAGTTCCTGAGACAAGGTGATGACCATGAGTAGGAGCTATAGTTGCAGCAGAAGCAATAGTAGGACCTTCTATTACTTGAGCTAAGCTACCTACCCGCGACCACTGTTGAAGTGTAGGATATTCAATTGCCATTGTATTTCTCCTTTCTTCCTATCTTAGTAGCCAGTTGGGATAGTAAGATCGGAGATGTAACTTCCTGCCGCCGGATTCTTAAGGTAGAGATTCCAGCCGGCAGCTACATAGATCATCTGATAAGCAGCAACTCCGCCGCTTGCACCTCGACCTTCGAAGATCCGCTTACCATCTACATCATAGAAACCAGGTGCATGAGTTTCTGCTCGGCGCCATAGATCCTTAGCTACGAAATCTATTCTAGTTTTATCCCAGGAGTAAGATGTATTGATAGGTGCTCCAGCTAACTGCATGTTATCGCTGAAGTACATGTTGAGTGCTTCGTCCTTCGGCTGCTTATGAATCTCACTTACTAGCTGTCCTAGTTCTTCATAAGCTTGCTGTTGAGCAAGGTGCATCCATGCTTCTACCTTGACAGTATTTTTCTTACCTATTCTGTTTCCAATGTTGTTGATAGCAAGTCTAGGGAATGGTAGAGCTAATGCACCTGATGCGGTTACACGCGATGCTCGTACTTCTGGGTTAGTTACTCGTGAAAGTGCTAACCAAGTACCAGTAGCCGCATTATTGTGATGGTAAGGTACTCCGAATAGGCTAACAGGAGCAGTACCAAGACCACTTACTACTAGTTTGTCAGTAGCAGCGGCAGTAGCAATACTTGGGAAAGTAGATACTTGACGATTAGCAAGATCATAGAAGTTAATCTTAGCTTCACCCCTCTTAGTAGCTAGACCAGTAGCATAGACTCCTACAGTTAGATTGAATCGTAGAAGTCTAACACCATAACCATCAGTTACAGGTACTGTCCAAAGATCACCACCAGCGGTACCTCCACCGATACTTACTGCGTTAGGATTTGCTAGAGTACCAGTACCATCAGTCATACATAGCGAATCACTATCTCTACTAAATTCTTCCATACTCTTAGCAAGAATAGTTCTGAAAGCGTTTAGTACTGCTTTCCTCGTTTCGTCAGTAGCCCACTCTGCTTTCTTAGTCCATTCTAGACCAGTCTTTAGATATACGCTTCCGATAGTACCGAAAGCATACACTGGCCCATCACCTCTCCCTAGATCTCCGCCATCTGGGTCAAAGTGACCGAAGTTACTCCCAGGGCGAATATCAAGAGGTACTCTCATATCACGTGCAGAAATAGATTCTGCATCAGTAGCTTTCGCGACTCCGCTATAGAAGACTTGATCTATGTCATAAAGAGTAGGTACGATAGGATCTACCCTTTCTAGCTCAGCGGCTACTACTTGCTGTTCAGTAAGACTTGCCATAATTTCTCCTCAGTCGTTTGCAGTTTTAGTTAAGACATCTAGCACAGTTACTCTTGAGTTACGTAACTCAGAAGCCGAAGGAAGTTTACCATTCTTGAAGGTGGGTGTAGATTTAGAAGTAGATGGAATCACCTTTCTTCCATCATTCCTTGTTAGCTTTTTGCTAACCGCAGTACTAACAGCCTTTCGGAGAATAGGGCCTAGTACTGGTTTTGCACGTGCTAGATACGTGCCAAGAAATCTAGCTTTCTCTTCCTCCGAGTAACCTGATCTTACTAATCTTTGCTTGAGTTGATTCATTATACGCATATGAGTAGGATCTGACTGTAGTTGGTTAGATAGTTCAGATAGTACTTTTTCTACTTTTGCATCTCTATCGAATTCAGATAAGACACTTTCAGGATCAATGCGTGAAAGTACTTCTTTATAAATGCGTTTGGTAGCAGTCTCCTGAAGGCTTCCTGCATGTCTATCATACTCTCGTGAATTGATCTCTTGCTCTTTCCTATCTAATGCAGCTTTTCTATTATCTAGTTCGGGGTCTTGTCTTGATTCTAGGCTAGGAAGGTCTTTAGTACCAAAAATGAACTCAGAGGCTATATCAGCAGCTATTCCTAGATTCTTATTACCATTCTTTTCACTAGATAACTTCATATTTCGAAGAATAGTAGTAAGAAGAGGTCTAGTAGCAGTTCTGAATGCCTTCTCATCTACTTCTAGTAGATCAGGAAGTAGTCTTTCTGCTATCTTACCTATAGTATTAGTACCAGTTTCTTTATCTTGCTTAGCAAA
>JAYUCW010000015.1:0-2528 GCA_043740125.1 Minisyncoccota bacterium | reverse complement strand
ACATCTCTCACGACACATTCCTCCGCATGATGAGGCCTAAGGAGTAGTTCCAAAAATACTTCATACCCCAAGGGTACTGCGATTTCAAAAGGTTGAGTACAATCTAAGAAATTGGGAGTCTACTTTGTTGTGGAGCCTCAGTATTTTCTCCGTCGTACTTGGGTGTACGCCTACAAAAATACTTTCTCCACGCCTCGTATCTAAAGCATTTTTTGAACTCCTTAAATCCAAATAATGCAGATATTTTCTGCACAACAGTGAGCATTGAAATTTAGTGGTATACTTACAATATGAAAAAAGCAATTGCACAAAAAAAAGTAGCCTCAGCCAAAAAGATTTCTAAACTTTCGTACTGGAATCTTCTTGCACTTGCTCAACAAAAAATAATTCATGAAAAGAACCGTACATAAAATTGAGAAAGGGGATATTTTTGTTTTGACTAACTTAGATGCATTTGGTCATGAACAAAAAGGTTTACGACCGCATGTGATTGTGACACAAGTAACAGGTGGGACAGTAACTGTCGCACCTTGTACTACTTCTACGAAGTCTAGGAAGTACACCGTCGAAATAGTCCCTACCAAAAGTAATCATCTTCATGAGAAATCTTTTGTCCTCATCTCACAAGCATTTGCCGCAGACATTTCAATTCTTTCCAAGAAAATTGGCCACTTAGATCAAGCGGATATTTTCCGTATACAACTTGAGTATGTTAAATATGTGACGGATTAGTTTTTCATGGAATACTTTTCAATAATTAAAGATTCGGATATTTTTGAGAATCCTGTGGCGGAGCCGGAGGTGTATACGGTGCGGCCGACTGCGAAGGGGATTGTGATCGATAATGAAAGTAAGATAGCTCTCCTGTCTAATGGCGAGCATAGTTTGTTCCCGGGTGGTGGGGTGGAAGAGGGAGAGAGTTTTGAAGAAGCTTTTATACGGGAGTGTAAGGAAGAGATTGGGTGTGATGTGGAGATTGTTTCTCATATTGGGGATGCTCTACAGTTCCGTGCTAAGAGTACAGCAAAGTATGATGTGCATTTTTTTGTCGGACATGTAGCTGGTGAGAAAGGAAGTCCTACGACAACAGAAGTAGGTGAACTTGCTTGTGTACTTAACTGGCTTACACCCGATGAAGTTCTTGCAGTATTAGAAGAGCAAATGAATACAATTCGAGAAGATGACTATCCGGCACATTTTAACTGTCCGACTCATTTGACTGTGTTTAAGAAATATCTAGATGAGAAGAAATAAAATACCAAGACAAGATCTTTGTAATATACTACAACAGCGGTCACGAAGTGACCGCTGTTGTATTTTTCCGCACAAGTTTGCGTTCATTTTGCACTTTTCTGCGATTATTGGAAGAGTGCAACTAACGTAAACCCGATCATACCGAACATTACAAGGACTGAGATAACTGCCCAGATTCTTTGTACTGTTTTTCTATTTTTTGCGTTAAATATCATAATGTTTTACTTATCTTATTAAAAACATAGATATGAGTCAAGATACGAGGCACAGATGAGCACTCCGACTAAGATGTACGAGTAGTACATTTAAGGAGGAGGCGGAATCTGTAACGAAGTAGATTGGCTTATATACGTGATTTTTAATGTGGTATTATTGTATATAATACTAGCAAAATTATGCGAGAATATCAACAAAAACACATGATCCGCACACTTGTCTACTCAAGGGTTACGCTTGTGATTTTGTTCTTGCTTATTGTGCTTTTACTCAGGTCTATTATGGAGTTGAATGATAAGCGGTTAGATGTCAACAAATTACGTGATGATTCTATTAAAGAACGAGAAGAATTACAAAAAAAAGTAGACAAAGCAGAAGAACAGACTGACCTAATAAGTACTCAAAGGGGGTTCGAGGCTTATATCCGCACAACGTATCCTGTTGTTAAGAAGGGGGAAGGGGTAATAGTTATTTATGATGATAATAAAGTACCAGTAAGTACCGTACGAGAGAAGATGACAGTATGGGAACACATTAATGTATGGTGGAAGAATTTTTTCCAAAAATAATTTCCTTTTTTGTGATGGATTTTGTATACTAAAAAAATATGGATACACAAACAGCAACAACAAATACAACAACCAATGTTACAAATGAGATGGCAACCAAAAAAGTAGAAATTTATAGTACGGCATCATGTCACTTTTGTCATATGGCAAAAGACTGGCTGAATGAGAAGCAGATTCCTTTTCTTGATTATAACGTTGGAGAAGATATGGCAAAGCGAAAAGAAATGGTGGAGATGACAGGGCAGCTTGGGGTGCCAGTGATTAAGATTGGGGACGAGGTGATGATTGGGTTTAATCCAGAGCAGATGGCGAAGATACTTGAGGTGGCGGATTAAGTTAACGAGGGGGTATAAAAAACACCGTCGCAAACGTTTTTTTTATTGACTGTTGTGCTATATAGCTCCCAATAGGACCCAACATTGTAAACTACCCATACACCAAATAACTAAAACGGTGTTCAAACGTATGAATAGTAAAAAGTGTGTATTT
>JAYUCW010000014.1:0-6194 GCA_043740125.1 Minisyncoccota bacterium | reverse complement strand
CATACTGACGTACTTACAGGAGAAAGGCACCTACTTGGTGTCTTTCTCTGTTAGAACGGGGGTTTAGTTGGGTGTCATTGAGAGGTAGACAACTCTCGTAGTTGCTTTAACTTAAAAGATGTAGTATTATAAAAAGTAATAAATGCCCCAGGGGGTGTTTTTTAGAATAAGAGCAGTCTTCACACAAGAACTACTCAAAATCCCATACTTTATATGAACAAATTACTACAGTATCTTAAAGAAACAAAAGCTGAACTTAAAGAAGTGGTGTTCCCAACCACAGCACAAACGATTACATTTACTGTCCTTGTTATTGTGATCTCCGTTATTGTTGCGGTTATGTTAGGTGGGGTTGATGCTGGACTACGCACATTATTGGCAAAAATTGTTAATCGCTAATTTATTTAATCTATGGCTAAACAAGAATTTACTGGGGAACGTCATTGGTATGCGATTCATACCTATAGTGGTTATGAAAATGCAGTACTTCGTAATTTAAAACAGCGTATCGAGTCTCTTGGCATGGAAGATAAGATCTTCGCAGTTGTTGTTCCACTTGAAAAGAAGATAAAGGTAAAAGGGACAAAACGTGTTGAAGTTGAAGAAAAAATTTATCCAGGATATATTCTTGTAGATATGATTGTAGATGATAATAGTTGGTATGTTGTGAGAAATACTCCGCGAGTAACAGGATTCGTAGGAGCTGGGACTACACCAGTGCCACTTTCTCAAAAAGAAGTTGACTTCCTCTTTAATCGTATGAATACAGGTGAGGTGGAACACGAAATAACAGTTGCAGTGGGCGAGCTCGTAGGGATTACTGATGGACCTTTTAAGGAATTTGAAGGAAAGGTTTCTGAAGTGGATAAGGCACGAGGGAAGCTTAAGGTGCTGGTTAATATGTTTGGACGGGAGACTCCTGTCGAGTTGGACTTTCTCCAAATAAAGAAAATATAAAAAGTCATAAATTACCTCATCTGCCTTGTTGTGTAAAGTTTTTGCTTCACGCGTCGTACTATTCGTACGCCTTGGTCGCAAAAACTTTACACGCCTCGCATTTAAGGCAATTTCTGACTTTTTGAAGATTTAAGGGAATATCTTGAAATCAATACAAAAACGTGTTAGAATAACCAAACTTTAAGAAACAATATCATGGCAGCAAAGAAAATTACAAAATACGTTAAGGTTCAGATCGAAGCCGCAAAAGCTACACCTGCTCCACCGCTTGGTCCAGCTCTTGGTCAGGCTGGTGTTCAGATTGGAGATTTCGTTAATAAGTTTAACGCCGCAACCCAAGGAATGTCAGGAAGAATGTCAGTTAAGATCTATGTGTACGAAGATCGTACGTATGATTTCGTTATCAAGACTCCTACAGCTACATCTCTTGTGATGAAGGCTGCGAATGTAGCTAAAGGTAACAGTAAAGGTGACGCTGGAACAATTTCAAAGGATAAGATCAGAGAAATTGCAGAGCTTAAGCTTAAGGATCTTACCGCACATACTGTGGAACAAGGGATGAAAATAATCGAGGGTACTGCTCGCTCAGCCGGCATCAAAGTCGTTTAGTCATAAATCATTTCATCTACTTTGTCGAGCGCATATTTTTGTCAGTCGCCGTAGGTCTACTACGTCTTCTTCCAAAAATATGCGCTCTTCGCGTATCTAAAACAATTTCTGACCAAACAAGACTCTCTGCTACGCGACCATCTCTTTTTCTGACCAAATAAGAATCCAGGTATAGGATACGAAAACAAAGCAACAAAAACAAAAAACCGCAAGAGTGCGGTTTTTTGTTTTTTGATGTAGGCTTGAACCAGCCCAGAAAGGGAATGTTCAATTCATTTTAAGAGGTGTCATAATGAATGTTTCGTTAAAAGATGTTCTTTCTCAAAATTGTGATCCAGAAAAGCGTTTTATTGAAAAACTTGAAGATGCTGTTGTCTTGATTGGTCAAGCTAAACAAGGTGGGTACACGGTTGGTATTGTTGGTGGGGTATGGGACCTTCCACATATTGGTCATGCTAAATACTTACGTCTTGCAAAGATGGAGTGTGACATCTTGATTGTGGTTGTTGACTCTGATGAGCTTGTTAAGAGTCGTAAAGGCCCTACACGTCCGGTTGTTCCTCAAGAAGAACGTATTCAAATGGTCTGCCATTTAGCTTCACCAGATATTGTTATTTTACGGGAACTCTCAGAGCATGTGAAAGATAAAGAGTACCTCAATAAGGCCTTATCTCCTGATGTTTGCATCCTCTCAACTTCAACCGGTGATATTCCTGAGGAGCAGCGTATTGTGATTGCAAAATTTGTTAATCGAATCAAGATTTTTGAGCCACAAGCTGAAACATCAAGTAGTGCTCGGATTCGTTTACTTGCAATTGATGGTGCTACTCCGCTTGCACAATCAGTAACATCACTTGTCGGTCAAAAAGCAGAGCAAATCGCCAAAGTTTTGTCAGAATTGCCAAAAGAGGTGCAAATGCTTGTTGAAGGTCACATAAACAAACTAAAGGAAATGTGATGGAAAAAGTCATTATTGCGTATGTACCTGTCATTCATAGAGGGTATTTAAACTACTTCGCATCAACTGGCGCAAAGAAAATTTATGTACTTCACGCAACTGATTTACCAAATTTTCCTCAATTGACTCGTGAAGTGCGGGCACTTACCTTCGAAGAACTTACTGTAGTGCTTCACAGTCTTGGTTATGAAGTCTTTCCATTTTCAGAATTTTTGAAGATGTCAGATACTTCTAAGCTTGAGATCCACGTGCCCCAAGATGATGTCACAAAAGATATGACTTTTGAAGGGAATGTGATTCAAGGGAGTTATTTTCTGCGTTGGGATTGGAGTAAGTCAACTGCAACTGGGACAGTGCAACCAGACGCGGATCAAGTTATACGGAAAGGAGATAGTTTATATGATGCTGTTTCTATTCGTATTAATGAACTCATTCAGCAAGCTAAACAAAGTTCTGATTGGTGGCGTCAAGTTGCTGCACTTGCAGTAGCAAAGGATGGCAGATGTATTGTGGCTTACAACAAGCATTACCCCAACGAGCATGCACCATATTTTGACGGAGATCCGCGTGATAGTTTTAAGCCAGGAGAATTTATTGAAATATCAAGCGCACTTCATGGGGAACGTGGGGTCATTGCTGAAGCTGCTCGTATAGGAGTTCCCCTTCAAGATGCAGAGCTTTATGTTACGACGTTTCCATGTAGCGACTGCGCTAACTGGATTGTTGTAGCAGGGATCAAGAGGGTCTTCTTTACTGGTGGGTATTCCAATCTGAATGGTCAAAAGACCCTTCGGGATCATTTGGTTAAGCTGATCTATGTCGAACTGTAGTTCGATACAAAAACCGGTGCTTGCATCGGTTTTTTCTTTTCATAAAATAAAAAGCTCCTAACCATAAAGGTCAGGAGCTAAATTTCGCAACTCCAATAATTATGTTGGAGTTGG
Organism: Minisyncoccota bacterium; assembly: GCA_043740125.1. Lineage (GTDB taxonomy): Bacteria > Patescibacteriota > Minisyncoccia > Phycocordibacterales > UBA5272 > UBA11704. The sequence continues at coordinate 2,726 of JAYUCW010000014.1, read as the reverse complement.
AATTATACGTTTTTTTCCAGAGACGTATTCGTTCAGTTCAAAGTTTTGCGCACGGTAGTCTTCCATTCTCAGTGCATTACTGTTCAATATAAGTGAGGGAAAAGGCCTTGATACTTCTTGTGTCAGCATTTCATTCACGATGTCATATTGGACGTCGTAGATATGGACATCAGAAAATGTCTGCACTAGCTCCACAAACTTATATCCAATCAGTTTTGCAAGCATGAGTCCGAATGCTGCATATTGAATGATATTGAGGACTGCTCCAACAGGGAGATCACCACTTCGTTGGTAGTGATGTATGGTCAGTTCTTTGGTGAGAGGGTCAGTAATCACATGGACATCACCATGGCATGGTGCCACAACAACTTTTCTCGTTCCTTGGGGACCAAAGATTTCTGGTGGATACCAGGGTGTAATACGCCACGTCCGAAGATGAGGACGCTCCTTGATTCCTTCCTCCAGGGCACGGATTTGATTGAACGTTCCACCATCACGTGTTGGCATTTTTGTCCACATCGGTCCATAGGACGCTGGTCCAAGATGTCCCGGTTCCAACCCAAAGACTGCGCACTTTTCCGCCGTTACCCAGCGTTTCCAGAAAACTTCTGGCATTCCAAAGCTCTTCAATTCCTCAAGAGTTTCGGCGCCATTTAAGAACCCTGTTTCTTCAGCAAGAGTTCCCATGAGCATGTTCCCTGAAAGATCACGAAGGGTATCAATAGGGAAGCCGTTTGCCATCAAATAATGGAATTGGGCACCAACGATCATTTTTGCTTCTCCGCCTTGGATCGGTCTCACAACCTTTCCATGGTCCATGATGTTCATCATGAGATTTGGGTATTGGCGGTCAATTACACGCTGATCATACGGACGATATTCCACATAGCCAAGATTAAGTTTTTCCACGATTTTTCCTTCAGTTTATGTTGTTGCTGGTTGATAACCAATAAGCGCAGTAACAGCCTTTGCGCCTGGAGTTTTTTGATTTCCTTGGGCAATATGAATGTGAAAGTGGTGTATTGTCGCACCTGTATAGGTGGTGTCGCCGTAACGACAAAACAATCCAGCACCCTTGATTCCAAATTCTTTATTTACCCAAGCGATCATTTCTTTCAGTTCAGTAAATTCTTCTACACTTAAGTCTTCAACCTGTGTCAGGTGTCTGTGAGGTACAATCATGACATGTATCGTTGTCCCAGTGTAAGGGAAATCATTTGGAGTCACATACCAATAATTTCCTTTGTGTAAAACTCTTTTACCTTTCAGGTTTAATCCTTCAGGACAGAACAGGCACACCTTTGCTGCTTCCAAGGCTTTCATGTCTGCAACTTGTTGGTTACTTCTAGCATTACCAATATCTTGCATGTACTCTCCTTTGTAATAGAACAAGTTTATATCCCCAAAAAATGAGGGCTTTGCCCATTCTACGTTTTTGGGCTGATTTGTCAAAGTTCTAAAAACTGAGATACTTAAAGTAAATATGCAATTAAAAATAAAGAAAGTACGAAGTGATGCGAGGATACCTACTCGAGCACATCATGATGATGCAGGGATAGATTTATACGCATGTGGTAATCATATAGTCGAGTCTCATATGACATGCATGATACCAATAGGTGTTGCATTCGAAATAGAAGCCGGATATGTTGGACTTATTTGGGATAAGTCATCTATTGGCTCAAAAAGTTTAAAGACATTAGGTGGTGTGATCGATGCAGAGTATCGCGGTGAGGTGTCTGTGATGGTACACAATTTAAGTGACTCAACATATACATTTGAGCACGGTCATAAAGTTGCACAATTACTTATTCAAAAAGTTGAGTTTCCAGACATTATAGAGGTTGAGGAATTATCTAACTCTCTTCGGGGTGAGGGAGGGTTCGGTAGTACAGGGAAATAAACAAGATATGTAATTTGCTTTTTAGTCTGAGTTCTTTTAGTATTGTGATGTGCTTCCTTTATGGAAGAGGTTCTTACAACAGGAGTATTGCATGACAAAGAAAGTTAGCGTTATGGGAGCGGTGTCAACAAATGATGTGTATGGTGAAGCAGGCAAAATGCTATGGCGTATTCCTGAGGACTTCAAGCACTTCAAAGAACAAACCACGGGGTGGACGGTGATTATGGGAAGGCTTACCTGGGAGTCGCTCCCACCAGAATTTTGCCCACTGCCACATCGTGAGAATATCGTGATTACTAGTACACCAGGATACGAAGCCAAAGGTGCAAGAATTTTTACTTCTCTTTCACAAGCGATTCTTGCTGCAAGCACAGACAAGGTATTCTGCATTGGTGGAGCAAGTATCTGGTACCCAGCAATGGATATTGCTGATGAGGCGTGGATAACCGTTGTGAAAAAAGACTACCCAATTACACAAGGTCTTACACACTGTGCACCAGGGCTTCTCAATCCTCCATTGAAATGGTCTAGTTTTTCTTTCGACGACATGAAGGTGGACAGAGATGCCATGGGCACTACTCCAGGGTTTAGCATTGTTCGTTGGGTAAGAAAAAAAGAATAAGCGTGATTATTTGTTCGAAAGTTTCAAGAACCAGATTTATATCGTATGAATCTGGTTCTTTTTATTCCCCACTAAATAAGGTAGTATAGAGAAATAAATTCGCTTAAAGTTTACGCAAAAAAAGTGCGATCATATTTTTAATTTCCATATTTTCATGAAAGACACAGCAATCAAAAAACTCATTCAACAGGAAGAGAAGCG
>JAYUCW010000013.1:0-6273 GCA_043740125.1 Minisyncoccota bacterium | reverse complement strand
TTATTTTTTTGAGACTCATTATACGAACCAAAAACATTTTTTATAAATTCAAAAAAAATAACATCATTTGTTTGACGATACACACACTCACTAATGAGAGCTTTTTCTTGTGATAGAGGTTGGGAAGCTAGGGGATTATGTCTATAAATAATAGTAATATTTTTAGACGATGTTGCAAGTGTCGATAAAAAAGCATCTTCGTTGATATATGCTTTTTTACAGTGAATACAATCCAAACTAATATAATTTACTAATGTAATCCGAGATTTTTTACTTTGTATCCGATAATGGTCATTAGCAGAAGGTGAAGCGTAGACTGTGTCACTCTCTTGACGAGAGGAACTATTTTTATGAGAGCTTATAGCACTCCACATGAAATAACCTAGTAGTCCTAGTAGCATACATACAAGGAAAGATCCTAGATACTGTGCAGATTTACTTTTTAACATTATACGGTTTGTCTAACGGTGTTGTATTTGAGGTATAACTTTTTTCATTATATGAGCTTCCAAATAAACTCTTAGTCACAACAGGCAAGCCTTCATCATTCCAGTTTTTAAGCCCACCCTTAATTCTTGTAATATTTCTATAGCCATAATGTTCAAGATACGAGTAGGCAACCCCAGCTAATCTCCCCCCGGTACACAAGAGATAAATTTCTTGGTTAGTATTTTTAGGGAGTGGTATTCCTTTTTCATTCTTCAGGCCATGAGTATCATCATACATGTAATGAATAGGCAGATTAATGGATGAACTAGCATGAGCTTGATCATACTCATATTCTGATCGTACATCAATCAAAATAATATTGTTTTTTTGTTCTAAGATATTTTGGTACGCGATTTTTGGATCAATATCATTAATTGTTGGTAATACTATATCTGTATAACGCAAAGAAGGAATCATGAGGGTTACACCTACGCCAAGAAGGAGGCCTAGGAAAATTAAACCTAGTGTATTTTTAGTAACTACTTTTTTAAACATACTTTTATGTCACTATTTCACTAAAAGCTCCCATTTTTTGATGAATTCAGTTGATGTAGCATTTTTTTGACTCACAAAACTTACAATGCTTGGATATCCTGATCCATGAGTTGTTCTTAAGTTAGTACTCACCATTTGAGTCATACTTTCTGCAGCAAGTTTAGTCATAAGAGATCGAGCATCATCCTGTAATTTCTTAGATAAAAGATAATCTAGATAATTAAACATTATAAACTGCTTAGTAATGTCTTGATGAAAAGCAAGACTTGAAGTGTATGCCCTACCGAAGTAGCTTCTGACTTCAGTTGTTGTTGATACTCCGTAGGTTTCAGCATTTCTTAAGAATTGTGCTGTGGCAAGATATGCTTGAGGTGTGAAGTGTGAGAGGCCATCATTTTGATCGAAGAATTTTGTCGTCGAAGCAATCTGTGGCATGTATGTGTTATACATTGCTTGTGCAGTTACTTTCGAAGGATTTTTCTTCAGCTCAAGTCGGGCGACTTTAGCAAGAGCAATGTTCATCGGGTACAATTCAAGAATTTTCTTGTTCACCACAAGAGCTATCTCATCTTGGGACATTTTCTTGGTGGAAGTTGCATCACTAAAGAATACTTTAAGCAGCTCAGGATTTGCATCCCCTGAGGCATACTGAGCAATCTGTGTCATAGCGTACGCTCTATTTAAATTAGAGTTAGTCGTATCGTTAGCTATTTTTATATAATAGTCAGCACCAGCATTCCTATCAAGGGAGACCAGTGAAGAAGCAGCGTATAGTTTTAAGACTTCTGCTTTGTTTTTATCAGTTTCAGTTTTTGAAAGTGTATCAAGAGAGTTGAAGACTTCTTTGGTGTTGGTTGTTTCGAGTTGAGATATAAGCGGACCTGCTTTTTTGTCACTTTTTAGGAGAATGACTGGGTTTTTTCCTTGATAGTTGTTATTTTTCTCTTTATTTTTGTATAAGTAAAGAGCTGTTACAGCTATAACTGTCATTAACAGTAAAAAAAGTCCAACAACCAGAAAATTAACAGGCTTTTGCTCTTGGGTTTCAACAGTAATATTTTGATCATTCATAGAAAAATTATTTTTTTATATCGATAACAATGTTATTTTTTATCATAGACCTTGACCTTCAAATACTACCACAACATCCAGCACCCTCACACCCCCCCCCACCACCTACCAAATCAGTATTAAACACCCACGTTGCAGGATCATCAGCATAAGCTTTCTGAAAAAAATTAACTTCTGCTACATTAGAAAGCTTTTCTTTCTTTATAAAAAAATTAAAAACAAAACCTACAACAACAAAAGGTACAGCGAGGATTGAAAAGAATACTAATTTTTTTCTCATAGATATATGATACCACAGAATAGCTCACCTTTACTTTTAAGGGAATGGATTTATTTCGATATTCTGTGGATAAGTACCATTACGTACTGGTCGGCTGTGTATCTCAGAAAGACTGAAGAAAAATGTGTTGGGGATGATAACTTTTACAGAATGATACTCATACCGCTTAAGATATTCTTTTTCTGGAAAATAATAATAAACATCCCCAAAAAGAGATACAGCATGTCCGAGAATGTCAAAATCACCAGGCTGATCATACTTTTTAGTGTATGGCAGTACTACTCCCTCTAAAAACTTTCTAATCTCTGGCCTGTTTTCCAAAAAATAAGCATGATTATAGAGCATCACTCTACTAAAAGAATCTCCATATACAGCATCCACGAATCCAGACTTCACAGCGTTAACATCATCAGATCCATAGGTGCACCCACCTTGTATCACAATGTTTTCATACCATAAATAACTCGAAAAGGCTTCGTGCACTGATCGCTTTATCACAGCTTCCATCGTTGTACCTGAAGTTCCTCCACACGACCACCCCCCATCACGCACAATGATAGCAATAACACTTGGAATAAGTGCTTTACTTGAATAGTTTAGGAGATGGACTGTAAAACCTCGTTTTTCTAAGTCTCTACACAAGCCGTAGGCATTACTTGTGTGCGGGATAGACCCTACATCTATTTTTTCTGGAGACTCGCCCTTATACCATGATTCTAAAAAATAATGCCTGTTGATGATCTCACAAATACCTGACTTAAGAGCACTTTGCTTACTGTACCCTGCTCCTGCACCGTGCGTACTTGATTCAATAATAACTTTTTCATCAGGGTACGTAAGATAGTTATTGAAAAATACCGTCTGAGCTGGGATATAGTATTCTTTTCTATCTTTTGCATTCGTTACATTAATCCAAGAAAATATATCTCTATTGGTAACATCACTCTTTGGAAATGTTTTTTTCTGTAACTCTGTTGCTTGTGGAAATGCGTCCAATAATACATGTGGAATAGTATTTTTTTGAAGGTCATCTGCACTTTTAGATATACAGAGTTTCCCATCATTGTACCGTAGCGCTGTACGCTCAAACAACTCACCAAAGGCTTTTGCATAGGCTTCACTCTTATTGGTTGATGTGCCGCGACAAAATGTTTCATTATCACTGGTCGTGAGGTAAACATCATGGAAAGTCATAGAGTCTAATTCGTATGCATAATATCTGACGGGATTTTGAATAAGTAGCCCTTGTGTAATAATTTCTTGTATAAAAAGAGTTACAAGATACATATCAGCTTCTTTGGTATCAAAAAATTCATAATAAAGAATGACAGACCAATCCTTCCACGAAATCTCTTGGGGCATAAACATAAAAGGAGCATTTCTCTTCTTTCGTAAGTCATACACCATTTCTTCCAATAAGTTAGTTAGTTTTTTCATAAAGATTTGTGGAGATTAAGGTACGTGTGTACGAGATGTGCATTGGTATCGAGGCATACATACTGACTTGATTCATTTTCAGTGAAGAGATGTTCCATATATTGTTTTTGATCAGGGTGAATATACTCTTTATAACTAGCTAGTTTTCTTGTTTCTAAAAAAGAAAAGCAGTCTGTGAGCAGCTTACTCTCCCCTCGTCGTGCAAAATCTTCCATGCACTTGGCAACACCAGAGGAGAAAATACTTTTGTCACTCAGATACCCTTTTTCAAATTTTTGCTCTATGACACTATACGTCTTGTGTAGTATGTGAGCCTCGACGTACTCAGTGTGTGCCGATAGATCAGAAAAATAAAATGGCAACCATGTATCTTTCATATTCGAATAAAGGAGAAAATCAAACATCTTTTTACATTGTAAAAAGATCTCTTTCGAAAAAGCATACTTCTCTCGAAGCATCTCACATTCTATATACGTAGACATGTAGAGATACGCACCGACCGGGTACGCGTAGAGTGACCCGTACTTCTTCGTCTTAAAATCGTCAATTATCGTATCATAGTTTTCACCAACATTTTTTAAAAATCTCATTCCATAGAGATGGACATAGAGTAACTCATTCTCTTTGAGGGTTGTACTCGCGGTAGCATAGATATTCCAAAAAAGTGCTACAAGCTCGGCTTTTTTAGCTCCATCTGTATCCTTGATAAACCCACATACATAGGCTCTGCTTAAGGTAAAAAGGATAAAAGACATCCTTGGGTAATCATCGCCTTTTTTGCCATTTAAATGCACTGCTACTTTCCCATTCTTAAAATCACAATAATGGTAGAGGATTTCTATATGTTTATGGAGTTTATTTTTGTCAAAAAAGTGCATACTGAGTAATTAAATACTATTCTTAATAACTTCTTTCGTAAGCTGCTCCCCATCTTCATGTATCCACTCATTATGAGAAAATGGTGTATATTTGAGTGTGCAGGCATTCTCACTCTTAACGATTCTTCTATACGGCAGACCGTTTAAGCTATGATCATACGTCCAGGAGATTTTTTCTACTTTTTGAAGTCTACAGAAGCGGTTAATTTTGAACCATTCTTCATATGGGTCACAGCTGTACATCGCTGTTATATTTTTTGTGTTCATTTCTTCAGTACTCCCATCTTTATAATACACTTTTTTGTGTGACTCACACTGGTGGTTACCATCATACATATAATATCCATATCGATACCCTTCCCCTGTCATTCGTTCATCACCTTTGATAAAAAGTGGAATCACTTGTAGGATAATCATCGTAAGAATAATAACAATAGCTCCATAATCTTGTAGATATTTTTTCTCAAACACAATCTCCTCTTTTTCAAAATAAAAGAGGAGCCACAGAAGAGGTATCAAAAGTAAAGAATACCTAAAACCAACCATACTAATACTATACATATGGAATCCGGTGAGAAGGACAAGCGCCCCGACTCTATGCCTTATATTTTTGGCAAAAAGTAAGACAAGTGGTGCTATGATGCACAATAAGAAAAAAAAGATGCCCGCGTACGGGAGTAAAAACCTTGGAACAAGTGGTACACCAAGAGACAGGGATGTGAAGACACTTCCTGTCATATACCCAGTATGTACTTTTATACCAGCTGCACAAAGATAAAAAACAACGAGCAGTACTCGTAAATAAAAAACCTTATAGAGAGAGAAAAGTAACACAAGTCCGAAGAAAATACCGAGTACATTATAATTCCCTGGAATGAGATACGTTAAAAAATATTGATAGATGATTTTGTACAAAAAAGGAATCGAAATAAAAAATAAGAACTTTTGATACTCTTTAGTGTATAAAAAATATAAAGAAAGAAATAAGAAAATCCCAAGAACCATATACAAAATATTTTGCCCATAACTCATGGGAATAGTGTCAAAAAAATAATACCGTACACAACTCTGGAAATATGGCGGACAGACTGCCATATTTTTTGAAACATACTCAAGTGTAATGTACTTATTCCCTGCCCAATTAGAAAATGTCTGGAAAAGGTCAAAGATAAACAAAAAACATAAGATGTACACAGTAGTTCCTTTGTAGTTAAGCATTGTGAACATAGAATATAAAAGCTTTGTAGTATAATAATACTACATGGTTACAAAAAATATACCAAAACTTCTCCTTAAGGCACGTACGCATATACGTGCTATTTTTAAAAAAAATACCTACAAAAGAATCGGTATGTCTGTTCTTCTTGTATGTGCCGCCATTCTTTTGGTCTGGGGCGTTATTCACCGTCAACAACTTCTTTTCTCCATTGGCGACCTTGCTTTTGGAGGGAAAGTAGCCCATCACACATTCTATAATCTACAAGTTGCAGAAGTATTCTATACACTTGCGGACATGAGTAGTGATACAAAAATACCCTGGCTCAACTACCAAATATCACGGGTTAATTTTATCAAAGGAGACTTTTCAGAAGCTATACACTTCGCCAATAAAGAGCTAGAGCT
>JAYUCW010000012.1:0-6286 GCA_043740125.1 Minisyncoccota bacterium | reverse complement strand
AGACAACAGTGGAATTTAAAAAAGATGACCCCTGTGGAATACAGGAATCATCTTTTAAGTAAATAGCTGGTCGTGTCTACTTTACGGGGTACATATCACGTAGGTGCCGCTCTGTATTTTGCCACGGTCTACAGTCTAATGGCTACAGTCTATCTAACTATCTATTTACAACAATAGAGGGGTTTTCAGCCCATATTTCATTTTTAATCACTGTTGTAAGAGGTGAGAGAGTGCTCTTTAAATGAGCACGAGATACCTCCTCACTAGCATCAAGAATGATACCTGAGGTAATCACTGGAGATTGATTAACATGACTTAGAGAAGGCCTCACACTCAATCCGACATCTGCCATAATAAATTTATTTTGATCCATATGACCAATTGCCCATGTGACTGTTCTTGTTTTTGGATCATAGGTTACGTTTGAATCTGACACAACATTTCGCCATGTAACATAGGCCGGTAATACAAAAGAAACTTTAGTATTATTAATCGCATTTTGAGCTGACACACGGAGGCTGGCAGTATAGGTTGTTTCTTGATTTGGTCGTGGGGGAATTGGTCCAGTATTAGCAAATGAAGACGTTTTGTACTGCGTACTTGCAACAAGAGTTACACTTCCGGATACTCCGTATGTTTTTGAGACAGACGTAATAATATCATCAGAAGATTTTGAAGAACCAGTACCTGTTACAAGAACTTTAAGTGTTGGTGAGTTAGTACCTTTAGTCACAATAGGAATAACTATTTGGATAGATCCCTGTCCACGTGGAGCAAGAATTGCGAGATCTGGAAGCGTGGCTTTGTTCCATGATATTGTTTGTGCGATAGAATCATAATATCCTGTAGTTGGATCAATACCTGCATACACTGCAGCATCTCCTGCAAGCGTTACTTTGATCGAAACATCTTCAAGTGGTTCAAGGCTTTCATTTGTATAATTAATAACAACTCTTACCTTATCACCATACTTGATGACATCACTGAGACTCCCTTCTGAAGCAATACTCATCGAAAGTGCTAATGGTGAGGATCGTAGCACAACGTCCTTAACATCAGAAGCATACACAATACCAATCTCCGACGGACTATCTCCTTGAGATCCAATTTTACCTTGGAGAGTTCCTGATGTTCCTTGTTTCCCATCAAATGATCCTACGACAGTGATAACTTGTGTACCGCCTTTTGGTAATTTATTAATTACCCACGACATACTCCTCGGAATAGGTTTAGGATCGAAACTTTCAATACTAAAGTTATCAGGTGCTTGAAGTTTAAAAACACTAACAAGCGAAGATGTGGCTGAATTGTTTTTTATAACAAAAGAATACGTACCATTTTGGCCAATAGATAACTTTTCAGGACCTTCAATAGTAACAGAAATTGGAGGAGTACGGAGAATAACTTGGGTAGTTATTAATTTTGTAAAAACAGCATTTGATCCTAAGACTTTATATTCAAGCTTAATAATAAGGTCTCGTTTTTCTGATTCACTTCCATAGAGCGAAACCTGGAAATCTTCTTTTTTGAACTCTCCAGACTTAATTACTCCGAGTTCTCGTTTTTCTTGTTTTTTTTCTTGTTCATCTTGGGAACCGTTACCTTGTTTATATAAAAGAGTTACACGTGCATCTTCTAGTGTTGCACTATTTCTATTTCGTAATGTAAGTACAAGTGGTGTCTGTTCACCTCCTTCAACATATGGAGTAATATCTGCCGTCATGTCGATATTTGATGCTGATACTACATTACGAAGTGACATAACTCTCCAAGCAGTAAAACCAAGAGCAGCAATAAGTACGACTGTTGAAAAAAGGAGTAGCTTTATTCCAAATGAAATTCCTTTTTCTTCTTCACCTTTTGTAATGAGCTGACCTTCTCCACCCCATGACGAAGGAAGATCAAGTGTTCGATGTGCCTTTAGCTGATGCACCTTAGATGTAGCAGCTTTCACTTTTGGATCATACAGCTGGTGCTCAATTGACAAAAGAGCAGCTTGATCATTATTTATATCATCATTATTCGATGGGTTCATACTCTATGAGTATAGCAGAGTCTTAGAGAGTTATACGTACTTTACATTTGCATTTCTTGTAACACTGCTTGGAGATGAGTGCGAACTGCCACCTTACTCACAAGAAGGTGAGTGTAAAGATCTTCAATACTAAAATTAATATACTCTTTAATATCTTTTGTGCCAATTATCCTGGCGTCAGCATACCCCAGGTCAACCAATATAACATAGTACAACAACAATCGAATAGTCTGTTCATCATAGGAAGTGGAAGAAGACAGCAGCGAGATGATTCTATCATAAAGAGTTTTGTGTGCTCCTTCGCCTCGAACAAATCGTTGTAGAAGATGCGTAGCTTCATGAATATACACAGACTCGTGTGAGTCTTTTTCTGCGCCAACCAATCTCCAGACTTCTTTTCCCTTCACTAAAGTAATCAGACTAATGGAGCGCGGAAGCATGTGAGGACGCAATTTACTTTCAAGTTTTCGTATACTCTTTGCTTGGCAGATAAGTAGCCCAAACTCTCGTGTAAAAACTTTATACGCACGATCATGTTCACCTTGATCATAGGATTCAAGGATTATGCATTTGGTGGTATATTTTTCTATGGCCATTTTTAGACAGATTGTAGACTTTAGACTATAGGTTGTAGTAGTTCAAAATGCAGGATACCAAAAGAGAGTTCGATAGGGTCTTTAGTAAGAGTAAGGTCTTCATCAATTTCTTTTATTTTACATGTTGCAAGAAGTAACGACACATCACCTAACTGCGAGAGAGAAGAGACCTGTAGCTTAATTTCGTCCACTGATTGTAACCCTTTTTCTTTTCTCATATCTTGAACAGCTCGGATAAGTTTACGGATATCACCTTCTTGTATAAGTTCTGTCGTAAGCATGAGATCAAGGACGGCATCATTTTCTTGCTGCTCATCAATAAAAACATTCTTAACATTCAACTCATCTTTAATAAGACCAAAATATGTTTCTGGAACTATCTTTTTAAAGGTAACAGAGGAGAGTGGTTGCTTCACGTTCGTCATGTTCTTTGTTCTCTCCATGAGACCAAGAGAAACCATTTCACGAACCAACTTCATATCAGTAAGTGTACTAGTATCAACTGATTGCACTTCTGGCCAGCTATCAAGATGCACTGACTCTTTTTCTCCACCAACTGCTTTATATACGCGCTCAGCAATAAATGGCATAACTGGTGCCATAACTTTTGAGAGTGTGAGGAGTACGTAGGTAAGCGTCTCATACGCTTCACGCTTTGCTTCCACTCCCATATCCCCTTTAAGACGTTCACGACTCCTTCGTGTATACCATACCGATATATCATCTATAATATATTCAATTCCCCGTGTCGCATCATCTAAAAGATATGAATCATACCCTTCTGTAGCATCTCGCAGAACTTCATGTATTCTTGTAATCATCCACGTATCAAGTACATTATGAGATGCTGTTGATGCTTTCATTCCTTCTTCTTTATTCATTTCATAGAGTTGCACTACATTCTCAAGACGACTAATACACTTCTTGTATACATCAGAAATATTTTCATCATCAAACTGTACGTTTTCACCTTTAACAACAGGAGATGAGAGGAGTGCATACCGCATCGCATCAGCTCCATACTTTTCTACGAGAACCATAGGGTCAGTATAATTCTTCTCACTCTTTGAGAGCTTAACTCCGGTTGCAGCAAGTACAAGACCATTAACAATCACATGCTTATACGGTGCTTTATCAAACAAGCCAACACCTAAGTTAATAAGAGAATAAAACCATCCTCTTGTCTGATCCACTCCCTCTGCAATAAAATCAGCTGGATAATTCTTGTCGAAAATTTGTTTATTTTCAAATGGATAATGGAGCGATGCAAAAGGCATAGAACCAGACTCAAACCAGCAATCAAACACATCAACGATTCTCGTATATTCTTTTCCATCAATTGAAAGTTTCACCTCATCAATATACGGACGATGAAGATTAACCGCACCTGTTTCATCTCGTGGCACAAGCTTAAGATCCAGCTTTCGTACTTCTGCATTCTTTGGGTAGAGTACTGCACCACCTTGTTCATCATCCTTAATAAGTGCTTCTTCTGTAAGTAATTGTGCTCCAGCAAATAACATACGTGCTGGCCCGCCATGGGTTACCAGAAGAATATTTTTACCAGCATATTTTTTTTCTAAATCCATAATAACTGCCATGCCTCGATGCATCATTTCTTCATGAGTCTCCCCTCCTTCTACACGAGTTTTGTACGCAACAAAAGATCCATTAAGTGAAGCAAAATATTCATCTCGTGACTTTCCATCAAAAACTCCCATATCATACTCAGAGAGTCGATCATCAAATACAAGTGGGGTAGAAAGTAACGCTGCAATAATTTCTGCTGTCTCTTTTCCACGAAGTATAGGGGACGCAATAATCATATCGATTTTTTTATCTTTCAGAAATATTCCGGCATCTGTTGCCTGGCCACAACCTTTTTCAGTAAGATGATTATCTTTATTTGTTCCTTTATCTAAAATATCATGCACGTTACTCCACGCTTCACCGTGACGCATGACATAATAACTATTTTTAGGCAAATCTTTACGAAGTTCCGAGAGCTCAATGAGAGAGCCAACAACGTGTATGTCTCCATCACTGGATTTCCATACTGGAAGTGGTGCACCCCAATAGCGGGTACGTGATACTGCCCACTCACGTGCACCTTCTAGCCACTTACCAAAGCGTCCGTCACGAGTATGTGCTGGAGTCCAACCAATAGACTGATTCTCAGCAAGTAATTTTTCTTTCATACGTGGAACATCCACAAACCATGAAGATGTTGCATAGTTAAGAAGTGGCGTTTTACATCGCCAACAGAGTGGATATGAGTGGATGATTTTATGCTTTTCAAAAAGCTTCCCATTATGTGCAAGATATTTAATAACTTCAATATCAGCAGATTGTGAATCATCTTTTACTTTAACTTTCATGCCAGCAAAATCAGTCACAGCAGGGATAAACGTTCCATCCATCAATACATGCTTAATGACTGGGATATTATTAGCCTTCGCGAGTTCCATGTCTTCCGCACCAAAAGCTGGTGCTTCGTGAGCGATGCCAGTTCCTGTGTCTTCTGTAATAAAGTCCGCATGCCAAATTTTCCAACCTTTTTCTTTATCAGCATCTAGTGCATCATAAAAATATCTAAAAGGTGGAACATAGGACTTCCCAATAAGTTTTTCCCCAGTAAATTCTTCTACTATTTCAAATATAGTAAAATCTTTTTGTGAAAAATTTTTATATTCCTCGAATTTTGTTTTAGCGAGAATATAAAAATTAATATTTTCTTCTTCATTTTTTATTGCTTTTACTTTTACATATACAATATCATTATGTACCGCAAGAGCAGTATTCCCTGGTAATGTCCATGGTGTCGTTGTCCACGCGAGGATAAATGTTTTCTGGCTCACGTGCCCCAGAGAGCCTTCGGGCGACGTGGGGTCCACTAATTCAAACTTGGCAGTCACCGAAAGATCTGTTACATCTTCATAATTCATCCCCACTTCACTCTGAGCAAGGGTTGTCTCACACCTCGGACAGATATGCATCATCTTATAACCTTCGTATGCAAGATTCTTTTCATATAATGTCTTCCATGCCCACCAGATACTTTCCGTATATGTCGAGTCCATTGTTTTGTATGGCCTATTCATATCTACCCACCTACCAAGTCGAGGTATGACTTTCTTCCACTCTTCCTCGTACTGAAGAACACTATCGTGTGCGTCACGATTAAATGTATCAATCCCAAAATCCTCAATATCTTTTTTACTTGCGAGACCGAGTTTCTTCTCGATCAAATTTTCGATCGGAAGCCCGTGACAATCCCACCCCCATACACGACGAACAGAGTTACCCTTCATGGTCTGATAGCGCGGGATTGCGTCTTTAATAGTGCCAGCCAAAATATGTCCATAATGGGGAAGTCCTGTTGCAAATGGCGGCCCATCATAAAAGGAAAAATCCCCATGAGATTCTTTACCAGCTGGTAGCGCAACTGATTTCTCAAAAATGTTATTGTCTTCCCAGAACTTGAGTACCTCTTGCTCTTTTTCGGATATCCCACTTCGCTTGTCAGCTTCACGGGACACAGTTGTTTTTGGGGGCATGGTAATGATTTTGATTGATGAACACATTTGATAAAGAGAAACAAAAAATCGTCCTTGGAAAAGAATATACTAGATATTCTTTTCCAAGGACGATTTTG
>JAYUCW010000011.1:0-6301 GCA_043740125.1 Minisyncoccota bacterium | reverse complement strand
GTTCCTCCAATGGATTCATTACCGGTAACAGTAGAGGTTCCAGTAGTTGCTGTATTAGCAGTTAAGTAGGTAGTAACTGCATTAGTTGTTGTGGAGTTTCCTACAATAAGATTAGCAATAGAACCTAAAGTGCTTACTACAGTATTAAAAGTACCATTTGTTGAAAAAAGATTAGTAGAAGTGGCATTAGTTAAAATAGCATTTACAGCAGTAAAATTTGCAACTACAGCACTAATCGTTTGTAAAAAGTTACTAAAGAAATTAGTAGAAGTGGCATTAGTGCTTACTAATTCACTTATAGTTGCACTAGCGCTTACTAGTGTAGAAATACGTCCGTTTACTGTATAAGAGTTAGTGCTTGTACTATTAGTCGTTACAAGATTCGTACTTGTAGCATTAACAGCAGTAAGGTTAGTTGTGGAGGCATTAGTTGTTTGTAAATTGTTACTAAGACTATTATTTACAGTTAGGTTAGCAATTGTAGCATTCGTCGTAGTTGAATTACCAACAATTAAATCAGTTATAGTAGCCAAGCTTGCAAAAAAGTTACCAAAAATACCATTTACTGAGAAAAAATTAGTAGAAGTTGCGTTTGTTAATGTTGCATCCGTTGCTGTTAGTGTTGTAAAGACAGCGCTCACTGCGTTTATAACTGACGCAACAAGATTAGAAAAGAATCCATTAGTAGATGTACTATTAGTTGTTATGAGATTTCCTAAGATAGCTATTTGACTCCTCAGTGAGGTAACGGTTCCTGAAGCGATAGTAAATTCACTTGAAGAACCATTAATAATTGAAATATTTTGAAAAAAACCATTAGTACTAGTTGAGTTAGTTGTGGTTAAGTTTACCGCTATGCTATTTATTGCGCTTGACGTACCAACAGTTAAATTTCCTATAGTACTACTCCCAGTTGAAAAACTACCATTTACAACCAAATCTCCATTTGTTGTGAGATCTCCTGTACCATCAACAAGGATATTCAAATTTTCTATCCAAGTAGCACCATTCCAATAAAACGTTGAACCTGTGGCAGAGCCTCCGATAATAGTCTTTGTGATATTTGACCAATAGGTAGATGTCCCATTACTTACAAGAACTTGACCAAGATTACCTGCAGTATTATTAGAATCATAAAAACCTCCAGTGACTTGAAGGCTCCCAACTGTTGAACTAGCAATAGTCGCAATCCCTGTAACAGTAAGATCGTTGACAGTGAGGTTACCTCCAAAAACGTCTCCAGTAAATGTTGTCGTAGCAAGTGTTGTGCTCCCAAGTGCTATCAAGTTACTACTAAAAATAACATCTCCATTAAAAACGCTGAGACCGTTAAGCGTTGTACTCGACAAAGTCACACCCGTTCCAGAAGTGAAGACTCCATTCGAAGTTCCTCCTGAAGAAGAGTTACTTACTGACGCAAAAAAAGTGCCGCCTCCAGAAGCACCATCTCTACCATCTTTCCCATCCCTACCATCTCTACCATCTCTACCATCTTTCCCTGAAGTCCCTACAGCAGATGAGTACTTTGTTATATAGGCAACTGTAGTCGTTGAGATGTAAACTGTTGTTGGCTGATAAAGTGTCGCTCCAGGAGATGTCTTATTTTCAATAATAGCTAATGTAGATGTTGCAGGTAGAATATGCTTATCAATTATACCTAGAGCAATTTTATTATAGTCACACCGATCAGTATCTATTGATAAGAATAAGCTTGATGATTTACAATAAAAACCAAGAGAAGCTTTGTCAAAAAAGGTAAGTTTATTTTTATTATTACTTTCTGCAGCACTAACTTTATAAGCATCAAAAATAAAAGGAGTGTAGACAAGAGAGGTTTCTTTTTTTATTTTAGAAATAAGAGGTAGAGCAAAAGTATAAGTGTGTCCTGAATTTTTGCTATTGATAACAGTATTTTTAGAAAATACCTTTTGTTGTAAAGAGATTAAATCAGTCACCTGAGATAGCTTATCTAAAATGTAAGGTGACGCAATGCCAACACCCGTAACATCAATGCTTCTATTTTTTGTCCCAAGAAAAGAAGAAACTTTTCCTCTATACATTTTTAAATTATTAGTGGCATTAAAGAAAGGTAAGTTACTTTTTAACAAACTTGAATTTTTAATAAAATTAGCACTACTAAAATAAAAGTTATTATTTAGTTTATAAGTACTAGAAGAGAAAGATTCAGTGATCAATGTTTTATAAAAATTCTTCAAGGAAAGTAAACTTGAATACTCTTGAGAGCTTTCTTTAAAAAAAGTTTTTTTTGAACTTAAAGAATAGGTATCGCTGTTACTAATAACCGCTGCATAAACTGTGGAGAAAGAGAGAGCTTGTATGAGATATATGGCGAGTGCCATAGACAATGTACGGGCAAATCGAGGACGAAGATCTTGCATGAAGTTTTATGTTAATCAGTATATTAAATATATGCGTTAAGTACATACTATAATGGGTAAAGATTGTGGATAAAGTACATTTAAAAAAACCTTATTTTAAAAAGTTAATTTAGTGGTATTGGCCTATTTAGAGAAATATTATTTTAAAAGAAAAAATCAATACTATTTTTTGAAAAATAAAAGATAAAAATAAATTTTCAACTACAAATATAATTTAAAAAAAGTAAAAAATAAGTGAACAAATAAAAAGTACAAATATGTAAATAAAAATAAACTATTATTAATTAACAAATAGTTTAAATATACTATATATAATAATATATTTAAGAAATTAACATCATAATTTATAGCTAGTAAATAAAAAATAAATCCATAAATCTTAATTAAATTTTCAATAAATGTATAAAATTATTTTATACAAAGTATTTTTAAGAAAATTCTACTTAATAAAATACTAAATATCTGAACTTGAATAATTCCTCTATTTTGTGTAATTATAAAGTAATTTGTTAAACAATCTGTATTATCTAATAAATTATAATATATTGTTAAATATACTATTTTTTAAATAGTTATATATTACATAATAATTAATAAAATGTTGTATTTATTTTTATTTTACCAACTGAATATATTTTTTTATTTTGATGTTTCTAAGATTTATGTAAAAAGGTAGTGTAGTTGTTATATGTGACATATTGACCCCTTTTGATACACTAGTAAACATCATGTTCGTCCACCTTCGAAATCACTCTCATTTTTCGCTCTTAAAAGCACTCCCTAAAATACCTAATCTTATCAAAGCTGCAAAAGATGCTAATATGCATGCTTTAGCAATTACTGACTACGGTAACATGTATGGAACAATTGACTTTTACAGTATGTGTAAAAAAGAAGGTATCAAACCTATTATTGGTGTTGAATTTACAATAGCTTTCTACCAAAGAAAATTTCAAATTATTTTACTTGCTAAAAATACACTAGGGTACAAAAATTTAATGCGTATTACTTCTTTAGTAAACATTGATAATCCACTCCACCCTGTTCTTACTGACCAAATACTTATAGATCATAAAGAAGGACTCTTAGTACTCTCTGGAGGAATGTGGGGAGACGTAAGTAACCTACTTATTATAGACAAAGAACTAGCTTATGAACGACTTGCATTTTATACATCTCACTTTAAAGATTCCTACTACCTCGAGATTAATCCTCAATCTCATTTTGAGAATAATCTAAAAATTCGTTCAGAAACTATTAAACTCAGTGCAGAAAAAAATATTCCTCTCGTTGCAACATGGAACACTCACTACCTCCACATAGAAGAAAAGGCAGCTCATAAGGTGCTGTATCTTGTTAATGGTGAGGAAAATTCCCTTGAGGAATACAATCATTTATTCCAAAAAGATAGCTTTGCTTTTGAAACTAACAGAGAACCAAAAGAATTTCTAGATGTCCCTGAAGCATTATCTAACACTCTTAAAATTGCAGAGATGTGTACAATTGAAATTCCTCTTGGACAATGGGTATTCCCTGCTATTGAATACAAAAAAAGTTATAATGAAGATCTCCATGACCTTGCCTATCAAGGACTTTTAGTTCGTAATCTTGAATTAACTGAAACAGTTAAAAAAAGATTAGACTACGAACTTAAAGTTATTGCTGATAAAGGTTACTCTCCTTACTTTTTAGTTGTGTATGACCTCTTAAGGTATGCGCGCGAAAATAATATTCTCACTAATATTCGTGGTTCAGTTGCTGGATCTCTTGTAACATACCTTCTCCAAGTTACTAAGTGTGATCCACTATCGTATAAACTCCCCTTTGAAAGATTCCTAAACCCAGAGCGACCTTCAGCTCCTGATATTGATATGGACTACGCTGACACCAGGCGTGATGAAGTTATTGATTATGCTAGAAGGAAGTATGGTATTGATAATGTAGCTCAGATAGGAACTTTTGGAACCATGATGGCACGTGGCGCGGTTCGGGATGTTGCGCGTGCTATGAAATATCCGTACACAGTTGGAGACAGGATAAGCAAAATGATTCCAGCTCCTAAGCAAGGGTTTCCAGTCACAATTTCTGGAGCACTTATAGATGTACCTGAACTTAAAGAGATGTATGACACAGACCGGGAGACCCAAGAAATATTAGACATGGCTCAAAAAGTAGAAGGCTGTGCTCGTCACATTTCGGTTCATGCTGCTGGTACAGTTATATCACCACTTCCACTCTGGGAATTCACTCCAATACAAAAAGACCCTAAAGGAGGTAAAATCATCACTCAGTATGACATGTACACAATTGAGGATGCAGGTCTCTTAAAATTCGACTTTTTAGGTATACGAAACCTTACGATTTTAGGGGATGCTATTTCTCTTACAAAAGAACGTTACGGGGTCACCATTGATATTGAAGCTATTTCTCTTTTTGATGAAAAGACATTCTCCATGCTTGCACGAGGAGAAACTATGGGATTATTCCAGTTAAATGGTTCTGGTATGACCAGATTTTTAAAAGAACTTAAACCAAGTACAATTTTTGATATTAATGCGATGGTTGCACTCTATCGTCCAGGGCCTCTCGAAATGATCCCTGAATACATTCGTCGAAAGCATGACCCTAACCTTATTTCTTTTATTGACCCTCGACTTGAACCAATTCTAGATCAGTCATTTGGAGTTATTGTCTACCAAGATGATGTTATGCTTATCGCTATTCACTTAGCAGGATATTCATGGCTTGAAGCTGACAAGCTACGAAAAGCAATGGGTAAAAAAATTCCAGCTGAAATGCAAGCACAGAAAAAAAAGCTTTTAGAAGGTTTTCAAGAGCATGGACTTTCTATAAAAAAAGGTCAAGAACTATGGTCTCTCATTGAACCGTTCGCAGCATATGGTTTTAATAAAGCTCACGCCGCTAGTTATGGTCGAGTCGCCTACCAGACTGCATATATGAAAGCGAATTATCCGGTCACGTACATGACTGCAATTCTCACAAATGAAAGTGGAGATGTTGAAAAAATTTCAGAAATTGTATCTGAGTGTAAGCGTATGGGAATTATTGTTCTTCCACCGGACATCAATAAAAGTGAAGGAGGTTTTAGTATCATTTTTGATGCACAAAGAAAAGAAGAAATCCGTTTCGGACTCTACACCGTAAAAAATTTAGGAGTAGACATCTCAGACGCAATTATTTTAGAAAGAGAAAAATCGGGACCTTTTACTTCTTTTGAAAACTTTATCAGAAGAATTACTCACAAAAATCTTAATAAAAAATCTCTTGAGGCTCTCACCATGTGTGGCGCACTAGATCAATTCGCAGAGCGAAATGAAATTTTGGCAAACACAGAAAGTATTCTTGAATTTCACAAACATGTTGTTAAAGATAATATTTTACAAAATAGTCTTTTTGAAATTAATCCTGAGACTTCATTTGTGATGAAAAAAGTACCTGCCGCATCTCAAAAGCAAAAACTTACATGGGAAAAGGATCTACTTGGTCTTTTTGTTTCTGGTTTTCCACTTGACCCATGGAAAGAAAAAATTATTGCACGAAATATCAACATTGAAAAAATTCACTCTCAAACAGCTGACAATCAAGAAGCATCCCTCGCTGTCATTATTGAAACAATTAAAATAACAATCACAAAAAAAGGTGACAAAATGGCTCTCTTGAAACTTCGTGATTATACTGGCGTTATTGAGGTAGTAGTATTCCCAGAAACATACAAAAAGTATAAAGATCTCCTCCACATCGATGTTCCTTTGGTTATGAAAGGCAAAGTTTCTACAAGAAATGGGGAGAAAACTATTGCGATAGACGACATAAAAAAGCTAGAGCAAGTTTAAAAAAATAAGGAATACTATTGAGTGTACCCTTTATACTAAGATTACATT
>JAYUCW010000010.1:0-2591 GCA_043740125.1 Minisyncoccota bacterium | reverse complement strand
ATAGTTGCAGTATCGAGAGTATTTGTGACGACAATGCCTGAAGTTATATTCCCATCTACATCATCTACTGACACAGCGCCTTCATCTGCGAAAGCAGTTCCTTGATTAATCGTTACTGAACTTTGACCGACTATATTTATTACAGGTGGAGTAGTGTCAGTTGATGTAGCTGTTGTAGGTGGAGTAGATGGAGTAGATGTTCCACTAGGTGGGGTGGATGTACCATTTGTCCCCTGTCCAGTGGAGGTTGCAGTAGTTGAGGTTGAAGCACCGAGGACTGTACCAGATTGATTACTGATATTAAGAAGATTGGTGAGTGTATTCTTATCAATACAGAGATCTTCTAGACAAAGCTGCTTCGCAACGATACGACCATTCTCATCAATAGACCAGGTACCATTGGCTGAAGCGAGAGACTTGATGTTGGTGATCGCGACACCGTTGGCATTAAGGTCGATGTTACCTGTTGTGAGCATTCCTGTTGTGGTTGCATTCTTACCAGTAAGATCAAGTTTTTGTACTGTGTTTTCTACAAGCATAAGCACTTTTTCTCTACCAGCTACATAATCAGAGAGAGCTCTACCTATTGACCTCCCTTCTCCTGTTAACTTCATTGCATACCCTGGCACGGTAACTGACACAGTAAGGTAATCTCCTTGTTTTATTTCACCATTTTCTGTGGTTACTTTTACTGGGACACGACCAGAGAATGCCACAGGGACACTATTTAATACACGCTTTCCTAGAACGATGCCTGGGTTAGTTGAGACAACTCCGACCGCCTCATATGATAGACGAGCTCTACGAACAGTACTCATCGTGTACTCGTCGCTTGTTGATGTAGCGGTAGCCTTACCTGTTGCCCATTGTGTTGTTGACGTACTGAATGCAACAACTGATCCTGCATCGAGTGCTTCTACTGCTTCGAAGTTCTCAGCTAAATCTGCGGCTTGGTCAATATCAAATCCAGTAGCTCTCACACGACCAGAGACACGAAGCATCTCATCTCCTAATTGAGTTCCATCGTTGCCAATACCTACAACACCACTATTTGTGATAGTCATAGCATTCACTTGTGCGTTAGAAAGGTTAATGACACGAGTAATATTACTAATCTGTGTCTGTAGTCCTGTTGTGGTTGCTTGCACCAGAGTAAAGAGATTATTGAGTGAAGAAGAAGCTTCAAGATAGTTATTTGATACTGTTGCAGATACTATAGCAAGTGATGATGAGGCGATTTCATAACTACTAGTAAGACTAGTAGCCAGGTCAGCCAAAGAAGATGATGCCCCAGAAATCTTCGTATTGAGTGATTTTACAGAACCCATAAGTAACCCATTTACAGAAACTTGGTCGATGATATTACCCCACATAAACTGTGGTGATACTTCGTCTGCAATGTATCCAATACGTGTTTTAGCAAGAGGACTCGAGCTTCCATATCCTGCAACTTCATCTTTGTATCTGTAATAATGAAGTGGTGCGTCTGTGATCATTTTTAAAGCCTCGTTGTAATCAGAGTAATCAGTGATATCTTGTTTCGCTGATCTTAAAGATGCTGTCTGAGAACCAATAACAGTACCTGCTATATCGTTGGCGTTAGTAGGAGCAGCTGAGTTAACACGTACCTTACCTGCAGCGTCAACCCATATATAGGAGTCAGTGCCGCCTTTAGCGACAAGGTTAATTGAACCAGCGCCAGAAGTTGTATTTGAGTTTCTTCCAACAAACAAAACCTGACCTTCGTTACCTGAACCACGATCATATGAAGGCAGGTCAAGTGATGATGTTCCTGCTGCACTGGTCTTAAATCGTCCAGCATTCCCTAGATCAACAAGATATGACGGGCTATCTATGCCAATTCCTATATTACCTGATGCTAGAATCTTGAAAAATGTTGATCCTGAGGATGAAGCTGCTGTGAAAAGATCGGTGTTCGTCGCTGCAACAATTGAAAACATTGATGATGGAGATGTAGTACCAATACCGACTCTCCCTGTTTTGGTAACAGCAAAGATAGACACTCCAGTAGAAGACGCTACGTTAAACGGATCGGTTGCTCCAGTATTATTACCATTAATGTTGAATGTGTATGATGAGGATGTGGCGTTAATACCTGCTACAGTTCCGTTATCTAATGAGATGCCTGAACTTAGTCCAGAGGCGGATGTCCACATTGCAAGTTTACCAACAGTACCTGACACGAGTGGGCCACTTAATGTTCCGAAAGAAAGATTGCCTGTACCGTCAGTTGTAAGAACTTGGTTAAGAGTTCCTGTTGTTCCTGGAAGAGTGAATACAAGGTTGGAGGCTTGGGTTGAAGAAGAAACTAATTTTGTTGTAAAGTTATTTGAAGCATTTGCAAAATATAATTCTCCAGCAGCTGAAGATCCTATTCCTAGTGTGAGAGAGGTTGCGGATGCTGTTGTAAACCTCCCCTGTGTCGCAAAGAGTGTTCCTGTTGTGGTGCTGTTAGTAAAGAGTGAGGATGTTGCGAAGATGTTTTGGGTAAAGAGGTTAAGGAAGCGGAAAGCGTTAGATCCTAGAGATCGTGTGATATCTGTTGTAGGAAGGATGTCTCCTGATAGGTT
>JAYUCW010000009.1:0-6386 GCA_043740125.1 Minisyncoccota bacterium | reverse complement strand
TAGTAGCACCACCTGTTACTTTGTTAGTACTAAAGGCTGGGTCAACGTTTACAGTAACAGATCCTGAATTAACAGTAATTGTACGGTATGTTGAGTTTCCTTGGTTAAGAACTGTAGATGATGTAGGTGATGTAGCTGATACGTTAACACCCATAAGGTTTGTATCTTCGAACATAAGATCAGCAACATTCTCGACTGAGAAAGTGATTGTACGGGCTGAGCCCTTTACAATATCACCTCGCACGTCAATTGTGTGTGAACCAGTCTTCAAAAGATATGGCATTGATCCAAGATCAAATGTCAACTTATTGTTGTTTGAACCATTAACCATTGAAGGGCCAGCAACTTTAGTCCCGTCAACGAAGAGACTAAGTCCTGATACCGCGTCAATTGGAGCTGAACCAACGAACTTGAAGGTTGCAGCTCTGAGGTTAACGTCACGAGTACCAACTGATGCTGTACCTGACCATACATTGTATGCCTGAGTACCAGCGTCAACTGTAGTGTTCGTAACAGGAATTGTTGAGAAGTTTACAGTTGCAGTTATTACAGATCCGATTTGAAGAGCGTTACCCATTACATTACTGTAAGTAGATACTGAACCTCCAGCTGTGACACTGTTAAGCTTTACACCAACAGACTGACCTGAAGTTAGTGCGGCAATGTCAGCACGTACAGTAATAGTACGAGTTCCATTAACTGAGAAAAGACCGTTTGTTGAGTTAAAGTTAATGTAACCACCTGTTACAACAGAAGCTGAATCAGTGATTCGAGTGTTTCCGTCATAGAGGTATACATTAGATAGAGTAGCGTCAGCTGATACTCCTGTTCTCTGAAGCTGAACTGAAGTAACAGTTCCGTTTCCTGAGAAAGTAATGTCAGCAAGACGAGCACCTGATTGACCAGCTACGAGAAGACCTGTTGGCTGACTCATAGCGAGCATTGCAGATACTGGACCTGTTGTTGTTACAGGACCACCATTTCCATTTCCATTTCCATTGTTTCCATTCCCGTTACCTTGATTGGTTGAACATACTTGATTAAGTAGTCCACGAGTTCCGGCGAATACATTTCCTGTAGGAGATGAGACACCAAGTTCTAGGAGGTGTAGAGCCTGGAACTTGTTAACAGCACGCTTGGTAGCTGGACCAAATGTACTAGTTTCCATTCCTGGAGAACCAGCACCTGATGCAGAAACCATAGTTTGTGGGTACATGTTAAGAATCTTTTGGAGATTCATAACATCTGTACCTCGTGAGCCGAGCTTAACGTTCGTATTGAACATGTAAGAACAACTCATTTTTGGAAGGTTGAGAGCAGCTGATGCAGAAACTGCACCAGCTACTAGACCTCCGACGATTGCTACTGATGTAGCAATCTTCATTGAGATTGATGACATAAACTTTATGTTTATAAGTGTTAAATGTTGTGCTTATTAATGCACTTCACCGCATGCGCGTTTATTTAGTTTCGACATAACTAAACGGCATACTTTTTAATGACAGACGATTGATGACAATCGAATGATGATTTTGGAAACAACTGCAAAAATACAAAGTTGTAGGTTATAGGTTGTGGGTTGTAAAAATACAACAAACAAATACTATAACGTTACAAGCAAAAGAGTTTTTGCAATTTAATCTGCGTCACTATTCTGTTGTCAACGATCTTAACCTGTCTTCAAGATACCTTATAAATTGTATCTCAAATACCAGAGGACGCTCTCAAACAGAGACGTCTACAAGCAGTATATGTATTCCATAAATAAATGCAATCGCTAGATCACCTTTAAATGTGGATAATACTGCCTGAAGTACATTACTGTACTGTGGAGCAAGTATCTCATTTTTTGAAGCAAAAGTCAAAATAATGGGTGTACTTTTTCATTTATCTCTGTTTCAAAAACGAAATATAAAAGAGAGATCTCTACATGTGAAACTCTGGTTTATTTCGATATTATTTTTACATACTATCTCAAACCATATTTGATGTCCCACAACCATATTAACCGACGACACTTACAAAGTGTGACAGATTTTAAAGTATTCCTTTATTTTTTAGTTAACGAAGCACATATCTACTCCATCGTTTCTCCCCAATACGCTCAATCACATTATCGTAAAGAAGTGAGTTGAGTTCTCTTTGAATGGTTTTTTCACTGCATCCTTTGATTCTCGCAGTAATGTCCTTTATACTTACGTCAACTCCACGTACAAAAAGTGCCAATATTTGGTCTCTTCGTGAGAGCTTTTTCATTTGAAACGAAGAAACCAGCGAGCCACTAGATCGAGCAGCATGCTCCATCAGCACAGAATGTGTTGAGGGTGTTTTTTGACTAATGTCTTTTATAACATCCTTGTTCTCATTTTTAGTATATGTCATATCTTTCATGTCTTTTTCATTTTTATTGTCTTTTATAGACACATTTTTGCTTTCCCTACTCTGATTCTTATTTTCAGGGTTACTTAACTTAGAGAGGATTTGCCCCTGTCTTAATGACTCTTGTGTGCGGCGTAAATCATAATTATTTTCGTGAAGACGAGCAATTGAGAGTGGTGTTAGGGCGTCGTAGGAAGTAGAATTGACTGCATTTGAAAAAGTAGAGCCCTGCTCTAGTTCTTCTTCATGTTCTACATAAAGCATTTCTCTCGTAAAAATTGGTTGCTTCTTCTCAAGGACAAGCTGCAGTGATCTGAAGCCCTCCATGAGAAGCTCTCCATTCATTTTAGAGACAATTCCCGTAGTGATTGCCACATGTAGCATTGAGATTACTTCTGTTACAGATTTAAGAGACATTTTAAGCTCAATAATTCTGTCTTTTACATCAAGTTGAGCAAGTGCATTCATGGACGACAAAAGGGCAACTGCATTCTTTCGAAGGCCGTGCTTAATAGGTTCACTGTCCACCATTAAGTCCGTCACAAGGTAGAGTGCTGTGGCAAGCTTCTCTGACTTCTTTGCAATAATAACCCCATAGTCTTTTTTTACTTCTTCATTCATGATGTCTTTTTTTTGTCTTTTTAAAACTTTTTTATATATGACTTTTACTTAATCTATCTTTTAAATTCTTTAGTACCTAACATGGCATTTTTGTCTTTAAAATGTAAACCTTCGTTCTTGTAATGTCCATTCTATGCCTTTTATATTTCTTGTAAAGACTTGTCTAATAGATATTATATGTCCCTGTTCGATACAGGTTGTAGGTATTAGGTTGTGGGTTGTAATTGGTCAAAAAAAGAGAATCATAGGACTTACGCACATGGATGAGATTCGCGAAGAAACCCTTATTTTAAGGAGACGTACGAGTAGTACGTTGACGAGAAAATAAGGAGTTTCGACAAAGAAGGTCGCCATGTGCGTAAGTCCTAAATCAGTTTTAAGTTTTCTGGCTTTACCTTAATAAGGTTTCACATTCTCCCAACCCATAACCTAATACCTACAACCTGTCTCAGTTATCCCTTATTCTCCCCGTATATCCTTGCTATACTTTCCTTATACTAACCTCTTATTTTTACTGTAGATATGGCCAAAGAAGAACAATTAGACCTCGTAAGCCGTACTCGTAAGCGCCGAGTTAAAGAACCAGTCCTTACTGAAACACTCCTAGGCGTGCTTGCTATTATTTTTGTCATGATTGCAGTTCTCCTTCTTTTCTCTATGGTACACGCTGGAGGTACTGGGGGGGAAGTTCTCTTTACGGGTGTCACATCACTTATTGGGGTCTATGCGTACTTCACTCCTCTTATATGTGTCTATGTTGCCTACTTTTTATGGAAAGAAGAAGTGCCAAATTTCCGTATTCTTACCACAATTGGAGGATTCTTTCTCATTATAGGGATTAGTGGTCTTGGGACCATACTTTTTGGCCCAGCGTTTGGTGGTTATCTTGGTACCTCATTAGCAGCACCTCTTGTGACGAACTTTGCTTATTATCCAAGTGTCTTTTTCCTTGCTGGGGTATCTCTTATTGGATCTATTATATTTCTTGAACGTAAACCATCTCTTGTCCCAATTAAATTTATTACTTCGTACCCCATACTACAACTTTTAGCCTTTCTATCAAAAAGAAAAAACAGGTCATTTGACGACGAAGATTCCCTTCCTCTAAAGATAATTGAAAGAGAGGAACCAACTACCAAAGAAACCCTAGAAAACATGAGAGAAATCATAACTGATTCAATATCAGAAGATGATCTCCGTCGTGAACTTTTTGGAGAACTAACACCAGCTGACGAAGATCTTCTTCCAAAAATAAAAAAAGATATAAAAATTAAACCAGTCATTCTTACTCCAGAATTTGTTTCGCCTCCACTTGATCTCCTTAATGTTGACAGTGGTAAGAGTGGTGCTGGAGATAGTAAAAGTAAGATGCTTACTATTCAAAAAACACTCGAGCACTTTCGTATCCATGTCGATATGGGTGAAGTTACTGTTGGACCAACAGTAACTCAATTCACACTCAAGCCTGCTCAAGGGGTCAACCTTTCTAAAGTTGTTGCTCTTCATGACAACCTCGCCATGGAACTCGGGAGTGAATTTCTTCGTATCGAAGCTCCTATTCCTGGTAAAACTCTCGTAGGTATCGAAATTCCAAATGAAAGGAAAGCGACTCTTGGTCTTCGGAGTATGCTTGAACTAGATGAATTCAAAAATGCTGGACCCCTTACGCTTGCTATCGGTAAGAGCATCGTAGGTAAACCACTTTTTGGTGATCTTGAAAAGATGCCTCACTTACTCGTGGCAGGAGCAACTCGTACCGGTAAATCAGTCACATTACAAAACCTCCTGATCTCACTTCTTTATAAAAACTCCCCGTATGATCTTAAGCTTATTATTCTTGACCCAAAACGTGTAGAATTTACTGCATACCAAAATCTTCCTCACCTCTATACTCCTGTTATTAAAGAACCAAAAGGTGCAATCAAGGCACTTAATTGGACCATTCAAGAAATGGAACGTCGCTATGAAATACTTGCTGAAAATGGACAGGTGAACGTGAGTGATTACAATAAAAAAATTCTTTCCCCTGCACTTGAAAAAGCTCGTAAAAAAGGAGTTATTGGAGATGCTGTCTCAGGATTACCTCCTAAGATGCCCTACATTGTTATCATATTCGATGAGTACAATGACTTTATGCTTTCTTATCCCAAGGAAATTAGTCCGCTTATTACTTCTCTGACTCAAAAAGGTCGTGCCGCAGGAATTCACCTTATTCTTGCAACACAACGACCTGATGTAAAAGTAATCACCGGAACCATTAAGGCGAATATTCCTGCCAGAATGGCACTAAAAACAACTTCTCAAATTGATTCTCGTACTATTTTAGACGCATCTGGAGCAGAAGATCTCCTCGGTAATGGAGATATGCTCTACATGGCCTCCGATAACCCTCGTCTTGTTCGTATTCAAGCCCCTTTTATCTCAGTGGAAGAAATAAAAGCAGTTGTTACTCATATTAAACAAGCTCATCTTGACTTTATCCCAGACCATATTGATCTCCCTAAAGTAAAAGTTGGTGCGGTACATAGCTCACAAGGCGAGACTGGTTCTAGTCCTGGACAGGAACCAGAAGACGATGAAGATTACACAAGTGCAAAAGATTTTGTTATTTCAACTGGAAAAGCTTCGACATCTTCACTTCAAACGACTTTCCGCTGGGGGTATAATAAAGCTGCCCGAATTATTAATGATCTTGAGCACTTTGAAGTAATTGGTCCTGCTCGTCAAGGAGAACGTTATCGAGAAATTTTAGTTGGATCTGGAAGTAGTTCTTTAGATGATGATGCTCCTGAACAAGCATCTCAAGACAAATCTACTGATGATATATTCAGATAAATCAACGTATCTGGATTTTACTTCATAAACCCAAAGTATAAAACCTTTATACAACTTATGCTTTCCCCTTACGATCTACGAAAGAAGCTTGAAATCTATGGGATACTTATGCTCATCATAGTCGCACTATCTTATGGTGGATTCAAAACATACCCACTCATTATTGGCCCTAGAATTAGCATATACAATCCTCACGATGGGGATACTGTATCTTCTAGTACCTTTGAAATTTCTGGACAAGTTTCTCGAGTTAAAGAGATAACATTACAAGGAAGACCTATCCCAATTGCAACAGATGGACATTTTGCAGAAATACTTATCGCACAATCTCCATATACAATAATAGTACTTACAGCAACAGACTTTTATGGAAAAACTATTATAAAGACATTACGGGTGAAGCCGGAGAGGTAGACGTTGGTAGACTGTAGATCGTGACGGCTCGGCCGCGAAGATGTCCGAAGCCAGCAGGCGTAGGGACCTGTAGACTGTAGACTGTAGACTGTAGACTGTAGACTGTAGACTGTAGACTGTAGACTGTAGACTGTAGA
>JAYUCW010000008.1:0-16134 GCA_043740125.1 Minisyncoccota bacterium | reverse complement strand
TTTATGTTTTCCTTTGTACGTCTTTCCACTTCCTAATGGATACTCAAACACCCCATAGTAAAAAGTATTTCTTAGTATTCTTTGCACTGTACTTATTCCATAATACTTACCACCTCTAGATTTATAACCATCTTTCTTAAGCCAACGTATTAGATCACGATTAGATGCCCCAAGGAGCGCTCTCTCAAAGATTTCTTTTACCATTGGCGCTCTTTCAGGATCTACATATACAATTCCTTCTTCATTAATAACTTTTGACTTAAGATATCCCACAGGTGCATTTGAACATGGCCACCACCCCATTTCAACACGAGTCTTTAGCCCACGTTTTACATTGATACCTCTGTTATCATTCTCAAGCTTTGCTTGGCTACATAGAATCATCAAAAGGAATTTATCGTTTGGTGAGTTAGTGAAGTTCTGTCCAAAGGTTCGTATTTCTATAAGTAAACCTTTATCCATTAAGTCTACAAGCGTTCCTAAATCTCCAGCATTGCGACTTAACCTATCTGGATTCCATGTGAGAATCGCATTGTACTTTCCCGTTTTTAGATCGTTAATCATTTCAAGAAAGATTGGTCGCTGTCCCGAGTTTTTTGCAGAATGTGCTTCTGTCTTTATTTCAACAAGAGTGAGTCCGTCTCGTTCAATAATTTTCTTCATCTCGCTTAATTGAGAATCAATAGAGAGTGCTTGACGCTCTTCTGCTTCCATACTTTTACGAGCATAAATACAGTACTTAATCTGAACAACTGGTTTAGGTTTTGACTCAAATTGCTTTACCATAGGTTAAGTATAAAACAAAATAACCTCAAAAATGTTAAAATCAGTTTATGGCAAAAACAATCTTCTTTTCTTGGCAATCCGACACTCCCTTTAAAGTTGGGAAGGGATTTTTAAGAGATGTCTTAGATGAAGTGTGTGCAAATCTTGCAAACGAAACTGATGTTGATGAAGCTCATCGTGAAGTTCAGGTGGATAGTGATACTCAGGGAGTTGCAGGACAGCCACCTATCGTCGATACAATCTTTAAAAAAATTGATGCTGCGGGTGTATTTATTGCTGACATGACTTTCACAGGCGTGCGTCTAGATAAGCGATCGACACCAAATCCAAATGTTCTCATTGAGTATGGTTGGGCTTTGAAATCACTTACACATAGTCGTGTACTATGTGTAATGAATGATGCGTATGGTGAACCAAGTCATTACACCCTTCCTTTTGATCTCAGTCACTTACGTTGGCCAATCAGATATACCCTTCCAGAAAATGCTACGTCAGAAGTTAAGAAAGTAGAAAAGAAAAAACTAGTAGCAACACTTACTGGTGCAATAAAGATAAGCCTCGCGACTATAGCTGTTACTCCACCACAAGAGCCAGACTCTTTTCCCCTAGCTCATGCGTTAACAGACCGTGCGAGATTTCGTGCTCCAAATCAAGCATTAGGATTTGAGTATGATAATTTTCATAATGAACCTAGTAAAGAAGTTTTTTTATCCACTGGTCCAGCAATGTGGCTTAGACTAATGCCTGCTCATGATATTAATAAAACTTGGGCACCCCATGAGTTAAAGTCTTTCTTAATTGAAAATAGTCAGTTGAAATTATTCCCGCTCTACAGTAGAGCGGGTGGTTATGGGCAGTTGCGTTCTGAAGATGGAGTTGGGATATATGCTGGTAAACCTCATGACAAAGGAAGTACTTCAATAGAGACAGATTCTGTGGCTTTTGTTTTTGAAACTGGAGAAATATGGAGTATAGATATGAGTACTTTATTCTTTAGTGGAAATAATTTTCCGTTTATTGAAGATATCTATTCAAAAAGTCTAAAAGAATATAGTTTACTTCTCAAGAACATGGGAATACAAACTCCACTTAAGTGGATGGCAGGAATTATGGGAGTTAAAGGAAGGTCTTTATACTATCCTGTACAACAGGGTTACAACCGTATTGGGAACGGTCCAATTTGTGCCAGTGATGTTATTTTTGAAGAAGGAACATATGATGGTGAAGAAACCACAACGACGGCACTCATGCCATTTTTTAAGAAGATTTTTGATAAATGTGGATTGCCTCGCCCAGACTATTTACCTCAATAAGTTTTTAAAATGAAAAATTTTAACAGGAACCCCAATTACTTAACTCTCCTCACGGGATACGATCCATTCCAAAGTTTTGTTAAAGAACTTCGAACTGAACTTAATATTCCCCAACAAGGGTTAAAAAATAATAACGAAGTGAAAGAGTGGACGGATAGAAATGATAAAGCAAGTGATGAGTATTATTCTTCTGATAAGTACAAAAGAATGGTAAGAGATATCAGAAAGAAATTCAAGGATGGAGAACTAGATGAAGTAATGGCAAATAAACAACTGGGGGTACTAGACACAATGTCTCCAATCAATAAGTTAAATAATGCCTGTAAGTACATTATGAGAAACTTCAATATTCCTTCTAATTTCTATCTTTCTTTATCAGAATATATATTGCAGAATAAGATGACATTTGTTCCTCTTCAAAACTTTGCGTACATTCCTGACCTTTCAGAAAAAGAAAGAACTGCCACTATCGTGATCCATGCAAAACTTCAGAAAGAAGAACTGACAGACCTGACAAAACTTATCAAAGAGTTAAACAAAAAGTTACCAACAGTTTCTAAAGTCTCTGACACCTTTATGAAGAAACTTTCAATTGAAGACTGGAAAAAGAACAGTCATGTTTTTGATGAACAATTAAGTGCCTCCGAAATAGTAAAAGAATCTCTTGGAAAAAAAGCTACCGCTCAACAACTTTATGATGCTCCTCGCTTACTAGCCAATAAAAGAAAAAAATTATTTGGACAAAAGAGAACCTGATTTGTCCCAAAATAATTTACAGAGATGTTGTACTGGAATCGTGATAGTCATCACGATTTATTTCTTTAAACAACTTACTCCATGGAGAACAAATTAAGTATTGTGTACGTACCGTTAGCGGATCTAAAAGTCCCAGAATATTATTCAAAAAAAGAAGACGAACAAACTAAAGAACACCTCAAGAGGAGTTTTGCTGAACATGGAGATGTTATTCCTATAGTTGTAAATTGTGCTCTAGGTCGTGAGAACATAATGATTGATGGAGGGCTTAGAGCGAAGGTATTGCGCGAGCTTGGATATACAGAAGTCCCTGTAATTTTTCTTAATATTACAGATATGGAAAAAGAGAAGGCACTTAACTTAAGACTTAACAAAATATCTGGAGAGTTTGACTATGAACTTTTAGCAGAATATTTCGATGAGGACTTTTTGAAAGATGCTGGATTCTCAAGTGAGGATATGGATAGTATTTTTGAGGAAGAATCTGTCGAGGAGAATTTTGATCTTGAAAAAGAACTCGAGAAATTAGACATCACAAACATCAATGTGAAGAAGGGGGATATTTATGAACTCGATGGCTCAAAGTTAATGTGCGGTGACTCTACTGTAGATGGGGAATGGCAAACATTGTGTGGTGAAGATAAAGCAGACATGTGCCTGACAGACCCTCCATATATCCTCGACTACCTACATGGTAAAACAAGACACGGAGAAGCAACTACTGGATTTGGTTCTAAGAAAAATAGACGATACCTTGAAACAGAATCACTGCCTGATAACTTCACTGACCTATGGATGGAGCAAATTGCCAAGATACAAAAACCAAACTTCTCAATCATTGTGTATGAGAATCCTAAAAACCTTAGGACTATCTGGAATGCATTAGAGAAGTATTGGAAATATAGAAATACAATCGTGTGGCACCTGCCGAATAGAGTACAAGGATTCTCAGCTAAGTATAAGTTCTTTAACAAATACGACTTTGCAATGGTTGGTACTCAAGGAGAGATAGAACTTAACGAAGAACCTGAAGATGTTCCATTATTCCAAGAAGAGTATGAAACTGCCTTATTTGCTAGTTCTGGAAAGCCACACTGGGAGAGTTATGGTAAAGGTAAGAAATACTGCCCCACTGACTTCATAGAGCATAAGGCGGCAGACGAGAAGTCATCAGGTCAGGCAATTATCTTTGGTACGAAACCACTTGAGATTCTTATACCCTACATAAAGGTATTAACTAAGCGTGGAGACTTAGTAGTTGAGCCCTTCTCAGGAAGCGGCTCAACTCTTATAGCATCAATAAAACTTGGTCGTAGATGCTATGGAATGGAAAAGTCTCCTGTATATATGGAAGTGATACTGCGACGTTGGGAAATGGCAACTGGTAAGAAACCTATTAAGATTTATGAGAAGCAAGAAGGATAAAGAGAGATTTCTTGAAATGCTTTCTTCTTACCCAATAGTCTCTTCTGTTTGTAAAAAAACAGGCATAAGTAAAGCGACTGCTTACCGGTGGAGAGAAACCGATAAAGACTTCGAGGAAAAGTTTGATAAAGCCTTAGATGAAGGAAGAGGTACTACTAATGATTTAGCTGAAAGTAGGCTCATTAGTAATATATCAAAAGGAGATCCGAGGTCTATTGAATTTTGGCTAATAAACAACGACAAGCGTTATCACAGACCAAAGAAACCAATTTCAATAGAGCGTGAGTATCATGTTGCTCAAATAATTTATTCGGTTGTACCAAACAAAAAGTACGATGCTAATTTGAAAGAAATTATTACTCCTATAGATCCCTAAAGAAGGTCTGCTAGATTATTCCAATCTTTTAGGGCACTGGTATATTTGTATGCTTTATTCTTATTTATCTTCCAGCCATTTGGACCATCTTGAACAGCAATCCCACCATCAAGATTCTTCTTGCCTTTTAGCCATTCTTGTAATGCTTCTGCTTTGTACTTAGTATCAGGGATTTCAGCAGTTGTTCCTTTCTTGGTATCAATGATCCATGTCTTATCTTTGGTTTGGATTATCCAATCAGGGTAGAAAAGTTTTTCTTTATTTTCGTCTGGGTTGTAATACGCAAGTGAGAAGTATTCACTCCCTGAGTCACCATTCTTATACCACCATAAAATATTCTTATTCTCTTCTAAGAACTTAATAAACTCTTTTTCATTATCTTCACCTTTATAGTCTTTCTCAATATAAAATGGAGACATAGCAGATTTCTTAACTTTCATTTCCTCATATTGATCAGTAAAGAAAATAGTATCTCGTGGTACAGAAATAGTCTCTACTCGTTTAGCTCGTTCAGACTTCTTATTTACTTCTTGTTCACGAAGTGGTCGATATGTTTCTAGAGCTTTAGCAATAACAGGAGTAAGAACACTAGAAGTCTTAAGAAAGTCATTCACGATTATCTTGTATGCTTTCTGTCTGTTTCCAATAGCCATATTCATAAACCAAACATTGAGAGCACTCTTTAACTTTCCCCAAGAACGCTCAGGTGCAAACTTCTTGTTTTCGTCAATTTGTTTAGATATGATATTAAAACAGAAAAGGTTGTAGATCTTCTCCATATCGTGTTGTGACATTTCTTGCTCATGGCTATCACCTTCAGTTAGTAGTTCTTCTGTGAAGTTATCATAGTCATCAATCTCGACACCTGTAATAAGACCATTGGTGACAGAGGGATCTACATCTAGCCCCTTAGCACTAAGTTTCTTAGGAAAACTAGCCACAATATCTTTAGAAGTAATACCGAAGTATTCATTAGCTACTTCTTTAAAAGTAACTTGGAAACTATCACCTAAGTCATTGTAGTCGGAACGGCTCATAAACACTGACTCGAGAGTAACTGGTGTTACTTCTTTCTTACGATAGCTTCCGTAAATAGCAGGTCTATTTTCAGCAGTGGTCTTTGCGTATCCTGTGAGGACTTCGTTTCGCTTGTAGTTTGTATAAAGGTAGCCAATATTTAACTCAGGATAGGCAAAATGAGTACCTAGTGGCATACGCAGTATTCTTCCCACAGTTTGTATAGCAAAGGTAGGATTCTTAATCTCGCGGAACATAACAAGGACACTTGCTCGTGGACAGTCCCAACCAGTTGCCGCAGCTTGCTTAAAGAGTAAGAAAGAGATCGGTGAAGTGTTGTTAGTAATATCAGATAAATTAACTTTATCCTCTGAAAGCCAAATAGCAACCTCATCTTCTCCTATTCCTTTTGATCTTAATGAATTAAGTATCAGATCTTGCTTAGTCAGAGTGGTGGTATTTTTATCTCCCTTATCGTCGTTAGGAAGCTGTATAAGAACGAGCGGGTTAATTTCTACACCAAGTGCATTATAATGACCAACTAATTCTTTCCTCTTATTAAATGCTAGAGTAATGAGCATTTCATCTTGATCCATCCCTTTAAATTCAGGTAAGTCTAAATCTTCTTCTGTTTGGAAAATAGTCTTTTCTTTAATAAGTCCTTCTCGTACCACATCTTCTCGTTTAACTTCTACGGTTACTCCAGTTGTTTGTGGTGTTGCTGATACTCCGATAATAATGCGAGGATTAATAACATTCTTGATCAAGTCGTTTGCAAGGACGGTAGAAGATGCAATGTGTTCCTCGTCGATAATTAGAACTACTTCTCTTCCCAGATTGTGAGTATTCTCAAGGTATTCATCAAAGGTAGTATTGGATTCTCCTTCAGTACGTAACTTTCTATTATCTTTCGCTTTTGAAACAAGTTTTTGCCAGTTAATAAAGAATACTCCATTTTTAGGAATTGATCCTTCTTGGAGATTATTCATATCGATAAGAGTGTTCTCACTTGCTCCACCATAGTAACTAAATAGTTTCTCTTTTGACTGCATTGCAAGAGAATCTGAGTTGGTTATCCAGAGAAAGGCAACATTTGCATTAGAGAATCTTGGATCAGCTACAATATCTCGCAAAAACTGCGCCATCATAATCGTCTTACCTGATCCAGTCGGAGACTTAAAAGTGAGGTTAAGGTTATGATCGCCAAGTTTCCAAAGAGTAAGGAACTTCTCTTTAAGATGTGATATGGCAGATTCTTGAAATGGTTTAAGAGTAAACATATAATTATAGGCGGTTAATTTCCTTATAGACTTCTAAGATTGGTTCAGGAATGTCCTCAATCTTTATGTGTTTTGAACTATACTCGTTTCGGAATTCATTTTTACCCCAACCAAAGATATATAAGACCGTAGAAATCTTTTTCTTTTCAAGCAACGCGACTAACTCATTAAGTTTCGCCTTGTCTTCTTTAAAATAAATAGCAGTTACTTTTCCGATCCCTTCAAAGATTTGCCACCACTCACTTTTCTCTACTTCATTTAAGGTGTCTTCACGAACAGCAATCATCTCTCCCGCCTGATAAGTAACTTTTATTTTTGCCTCATCTGACACTTTGTGAAGCTTCTCTATATTTACCAAATCTGTTTTGTAGTACGACAAGTTACCACCGAGCCCTTCAATCTTTTCTCCTTTTTTATTTTTATATCCTTTGATCACTCGTTTAACTCGCTCGTAAGTAACTTCCTCACAAATTTTATTTTCGTTATTGGTACAAAGTATGAACTTACGATTACCGCCATCTTGTTTATTTAAATCAAGAACGGCTTGACCTGTAGTCCCCGAGCCAGCGAAGAAGTCTAAAATAGTAGCATCTTTTTCAGAACTTATTTGGAATATACGTTCTAAGAGAACAGTAGGTTTTGGAGTATCAAAGATTTGATCACCAAATAAATCTTTGATTTCGTCTGATGCATTAGCGGCGTTTGATGCATCAAGCCAGATAGTCTCAGGAACCGAACCTGTATGTTCTGATCTAAATAACTTTCTGTAAACTTTGTCACCAATAAAGATTAACTTATTTTCCTTATCCAAGGCTTCAAGATTTTCTTTATTAAAGAGCCACATTCTCTCAGAGAAAACTTTTCCATCTTTCGATACAAATTCAAACTTTGGACCATTTTGTGTACCTCTTGCCCAAGCACCCAACAATCGATACATACCTCTTTCATCATTATCACGGTTATCTTTGTATGCTTCTTCTGTTTTTGAATCCATTTCAGCTTTAAAGATTTTAGCTTTTGTTATATCTTTGGCATAGACCAAAATATATTCATGGCTCTTACTAAAAAATTTAGCTGAATTATCACGACCACGTTTTCTTGCCCAAACTATATTTGTTATAAAGTTAGTTCCTCCAAAAATCTCATCGCATATCAACTTTAACTGAGCATATTCATTATCATCAATACTAATATAAATAGTGCCACTATCTTTTAAGAGATTTTTAGCTAATTCAAATCTTTTTTCAATAAAAGAAAGCCACTTGCTGTGTCTGTAAGAATCATCAGGATCTACGTAACTATCGTTATATTTAAAGTCCTTATTACCAGTGTTATATGGCGGGTCAATGTAGATAACATCTATCCTATCTTTGTGGGTATAATTTAAAACTGAAAGAGCGTGATAATTGTCACCTTCAATCAAAAGATTGCTAGGTGTTTTATTATTTGTTGTTAGCTTTCTATTTTTTACCTCTTTAAGAACTGGTACGTTTTCTGTACATTGCAAAACAACATCTTCTTGTTTATCTTCCCAAACAAGTCCATATCTTTTACGAGACTTGAGGGTCTTTATTTGAGCTTCTAGCTCTTCAATACGAAAAAGAAGTTTATCTTTATTTAAATTATTATTATGATTCATAAGGATACAAAACTTATGATCTCCTACACTTTTTATTTAAAAAATAAAAAAAGGGTAGCCGAGTTGTATCCAACTAAATTCGGCTCCTTTCGGAATACCTAATCGTAGTTGCTCAGCTACCCATTTTTGCCTGCGATTAGGTAAAATAAGCACTTTCATGCAACCGATATTTAGTTGGATACTTGGAGATTATACCATAAAAACCCCTTTAAGGGAAGGGTTTTAGATAAAGTTACCAACTTATGAGTCTCTAGGACGCTCTAGACTCTTAGGGAGGGTTGCGTCATTAATGGTGTATATGAAAACAACAGCACCAACAGGGTCTTTAGCAAGAGAGTTGCAAGCACCTGTAAAGATGAAATATTGCCTTTATTCTAGGAAGAGCCAGGAATCGGAGGAGGCTCAAATACTCTCGATCGACAGCCAAATCAAAGAGATGTTAGCCATAGCAGAAAAAGAAAATCTTGAAGTTGTAGAAATAAAAAAAGAATCACATTCGGCAAAAGAAGCAGGACAACGACCAGTATTCAATGAGATTGTAGAGGAGATTAAGAGTGGTAAGTTCAACGCTATTCTTACATGGGCACCAGATCGTATAAGTAGAAATGCTGGTGACTTGGGAAGAATCGTAGACTTGATGGACTCAGGGAAACTTCAGGAGATAAAAACATATGGTCAGAAGTTCAGCAACAACCCAAACGAAAAATTCTTATTGATGATTCTTGGCTCACAAGCAAAACTTGAGAACGACAACAAGATGATAAATATCAAGCGTGGCTTACGAGCGAGATGTGAAATGGGATTATGGCCGTGTACCGCACCTACGGGGTATTTAAACAGTAATAACAAAGACAAAAGTTGTCAGGTGGAGATTGACCCCTTAAGAGCCCACACAGTAAAGAAGATGTTTGAGAAGATTGCTTACGAAGGATACAGCGGAAGAAGATTACATGCTTGGCTTAAAAACGAACAGAAGTTTAGAAGTAGAAATAATAAAGAATTCTCTGTCAGTAATATCTACACAACATTACGAAATACTTTCTATTACGGAACATTCGAATACCCTCGAGGTGGTGGTCAATGGTATGTTGGTAAACATACACCAATTATTACTAAAGAGTTATTTGATAAAGTACAAGAAAACATGCTCACCTATACTATAAGTGGTGCAGCAAAAGAATTTGCATTTACGAGACTCATGACTTGTGGACTCTGTGGTTCTACTATTACAGCTAATGAGAAGTTTAAGCCAAAAGAAAATGGAACGATAAGTAGGTATGTGTACTATGGATGCTCTAGATTCAGGGAAAGAGATTGTAAGTCAGGATATATGAGAGAAGAGAATCTTATCGAACAACTTGCAGGGTTTATGGATACGATAGATCTAGATGAAATAAGTATCAAGGAAAAGATAAAAGATGAGATTGAGCGAAATAGGAAATTTCAATTTGGACTACTTGGAATCAAAGAGAGGGTAGTAAGGGCAGGAGATATCGATATACGGAATTATGCCAAATATGTTCTTAGAGACGGAACAGTGCTTGAAAAGCGCGAACTACTAACCTGTTTGAGAAGTAAGGTAACCATGGCTGGGAAACAGATTAAAATAGTAAATGCCTAAATGATCTAGGGTTGTTTATACCTCTTTATTATTGCATACTTCATTATATATGAAGGAGAAATTTCCAGAATTCTATCCACCAAAGAAGGATGACTTTAAAACTCTATGGGCAGAAGCGATTTTTGTATTCGATACAAACGTACTTCTAAGTCTATATCGTTACCCACCAAAGACTCAAGCTAAACTTGTTACCGCTTTAAAAAAGTTAAAAAATAGATTATGGATACCCCATCAAGTTGCTTTAGAGTTTCATCGTCGTCGGTTAAGTGTTATATGCACACAAGAAAAGACCTACAAAGAAATGTTGGAAAGTTTAAGCTCTTTCGAAGAACAATATATCAAACATCCATTTCTACAAGACAAAGTCTTAATGAAGGCGATTAAGGCGGCCTGTGTAATTATTAGAAACAAAGTAGAGACACTTGATGATAGTCGCCCAAAGTGGCTAGTAGATGATAGTGTGCTTGATAATCTTGAAAAATTAATTGGGAATAAAGTAGGTGATGCGTATGATGACGCAAAGATGTCTGACATATACAAAGAAGGTTCCGAGCGTTATTTAAAAGAAATTCCTCCAGGCTATAAAGATACTGAAAAAGATAAAGGAGATAAAACAAAGACAAGAAAGTATGGTGACTTAATCATTTGGTATCAAATAATTGATAAGGCAAAAATAGAAAAGAAACCAATTATATTTATAACAGATGAACAAAAAGAGGATTGGTGGTGGAAAGAAGAAGGTGGTAGAAATATGGGGGCAAGACACGAACTTAAAAAAGAAATGTTAGACAAGGCTGGTGTGCAATTACACATGTACCAATCTGATCAGTTTATTGATCATTCACAAGAACACCTTAATACTAAGTTTAGTGCTGAATTTATTACAGACATAAAAAAGATTAGAGAGGAAATTGTTAATGATATAAATCAGTATGTCGGAACATCCGATTCTTCTAGTCTTCAATTAGTTACAGAAGAAAGTAATTCTTTAGAATCACTTTCTAATAGTGGGTCTGTTGCGGGGAACATTGTTAGCAGTGAAGAACTTTCTGGATCACAAGAATCTCCAACAGATATAAGTGAACAATCAACACTATGAAAACTTACATTATAATCTTTAGCCTTACCCAAAATAATAGTTTTTATACTAACCTTTATACTTATTTAAAAAGTTCGGGTACATGGGCTATGCCCTTCCAAGGGGTTTGGTTAGTTACAACATCTATAAGTGCTGTTCAAATTCGTGATGGACTTAGACAAAGAACATATAAGGGAGATAAAGTACTTGTTGCACCTATACAACCAAATGACTGGGGGACATCTAACGTGGATGCTAGTATAAATAATTGGTTAAAAGATAAGCTTGGGTAAGTAATCTATTTAAATTTGAAAGAAAGTTAATAGCCTCAAGATAATTTATCTTGAGGCTATTAACTTTCTTTTTGTGAAATAACCCTCTCGGTCTATCTCACATGAATGTGCTCTCGGCAGGAATCGAACCTGCATCGCAAGTACCGCAAACTTGAATTCTATCCATTGAACTACGAGAGCAGGTTACCGTAGAACAATTACTTGCCTACAGTATGATTCCGTACTAACTATTTTGCCTTAACGTCTAGTTTCGCCACAGCTTTCGCCAATCGTGACTTCTTACGATTAGCTTGTCCTTTCTTGATAGTTCCACGCTTTGCAGCCTTATCAAGCGCCTTGAAAGCAAGAGACAAGTCAGTCTTAATTGCCTTCTTGTCTTTTGCGATAACGTCCTTACGAACAGTCTTCACTGCTTCTTTTAGGGTGCGACGAAGCTTATCATTAACAACTCGCTTTCTTTCACTCACTCTTACTCCTCGTTTTGCATTTTTTGTAATTGCCATATCTTTAAAATTTGTATATGCACTATACCATAAACTTTGACCTTTTTCAAATTACTGTTTTGAGAAAATGAAGACCTTAGATCATGCTATACTTTCTCCCATGATAGGATTTCTTAAAGGTAGTGTGCTCAGCACCGATAGTTCATCTCTACTTCTTGATGTTTCGGGGGTTGGCTACAAAGTACTTTCTCCTCTCCCTGTTCTTGTGTCAGTCAGTAAAGGAGACGCACTCTCACTTTTTATTCATACTCACGTTCGTGAAGATCAGATCAGTCTTTTTGGCTTCAAAGATGAAGCGGATTTATTTATTTTCTTAAAATTGCTCGCCGTCTCCGGTATCGGTCCAAAAAGTGCCCTCGCCATGCTCTCAGTTCACTCCCCTTCTTCAATTGCTGACGCAGTAGAAAGAGGTGACGCACAAGCACTTTCTCATACTCCGGGAGTTGGTAAAAAAACTGCTGAGAAAATAATTATAGAACTTAAAGGCAAATTAGTTCACTTGGTTGGCGCTGCTGAGACGGATATAACACTTGAAGTTCGTATGGCGCTCGAGACACTTGGTTATTCTTCAAAAGAAATACATGATGCATTACAAGGATTAACAACAGAAGGAAAGTCAACTAGCTCTATTATCAAGGAAGCACTTCAACAATTGCAATAACGCAACACTATACTATGGAAAAAATACTTCGCATCATTGAAAAAATAACTCCGAAAAAACTTTATACATTCTTTCAACCGGGATACCATTTGGCACTTGCTAGCATTGGCACCGCGCGATATTTAAAACCATCACGAAAAATCTATGTCATTGGAGTAACTGGAACGAAAGGAAAATCCTCCACAGTAGAATTTGTAAATGCTGTTCTCGAAGCCTCTGGTAAAAAAACTGCAATTCTCTCCACAATACGTTTTAAGGTCGGGGATGAATCTCGTGCAAACAACTATAAAATGACAATGCCTGGGAGATTTTTTACCCAAAAGTTTTTACACGATGCTGTTAAAGCAGGATGCGACTATGCCATTATTGAAATGACTTCCGAAGGAGCGCGCTTTTACCGTCATTATGGAGTAGCTCTTGATGCACTCATCTTCACCAACCTCTCCCCTGAGCATATCGAGAGCCATGGATCATTTGAAAAGTATAAGGCAGCAAAGCTCCGTCTCGTAAAACATCTTGCAAAAAGTAATAAACCTCATCGTATTTCAATTGCCAACACTGATGGAGCTCATGGTTATTCATTCCTCATACACACTGTTGATAAAAATATTTCTTATTCTCTTAAGGATGTGGAAATTATTTCCCAAACAGATAAAGAAAGTGTTATTACCTATAAAAATAATTCAATCACGATCCCTCTTCCTGGGAAATTTAATATAGCGAACGCTCTTGCAGCACTTAAGCTCGCTGAAGAACTTGGAATAGCAATAGATGCAGCAAAAAAAGGAATTGAATCCCTTAAAAAAATCCGTGGGCGAGTCGAGCGA
This sequence comes from Minisyncoccota bacterium, assembly GCA_043740125.1. Lineage (GTDB taxonomy): Bacteria > Patescibacteriota > Minisyncoccia > Phycocordibacterales > UBA5272 > UBA11704. The sequence continues at coordinate 2,559 of JAYUCW010000008.1, read as the reverse complement.
GTCGAGTGCGGACAAGACTTCACAGTAATAGTCGACTATGCTCACACTGATGATAGTCTTCGAAAATTGTATGAGGCATTCCCACACTCTCGAAAAATTGCAGTTCTTGGTTCTACAGGTGGAGGGCGAGATACTTGGAAACGACCAGTGTTAGGGAAAATTGCCGATGAGATATGCGACGAAATCATCATTACCAACGAAGATCCTTATGACGAAGATCCTTTAAAAATTATGAACGATGTCGCGTGTGGGGTCACTGTACACACTCCTTCTCTTATTCTTTCCCGCCGTGAAGCAATAGCTCACGCTCTTTCTCTAGCAAAAGCTGGCGATACTGTACTGATTACCGGCAAAGGAACTGACCCATATATCATGGGGCCGAACAATACGAAAGAAATATGGGATGATGCCTCTGTTGTACGAGAAGAGTTGGAGAAGATATTTAAAAATTAAAAGCTCTCTACATAAAGAAAACCGCGTTTACGACGCGGTTTTTGTTGCACGCTCATTGATATTCTTCGTGTTCAAGGAGGGGGAGATGCATGACACCTGACGACTTCCAAAGTTCGTGTTTATTTTTTTGAATCGTTGGAATTCCTGCACTACTAAGCGTGATGACCCCGTAGTACTTCCAAGTCTGATTGCTAACCATCCTTTCAATCTCATCATTAGCACCCCTGTCACCTTTGCTTGCTGCACAAAAAAGTAGTTCTGCTTCTTGTGCGATTGTTGCCGCATCCTCCTTGTCCACTAAAGAAATCCTTTTTGAACGCCTCGTAAGCATCTGCACACAAATCATTGCCAAAGGAATAACCAAAAGAAATGGGGTGAGCTGAAAGATACTCCCTAATTCGATATTCATTTCAATCTCCTTAAGTTTTTAAAGAACCAAAAGAACTACCTGACACTATCATGGTATCACACGTTCCACAATCATGTTACTACAAAAGCTGTTGCAATGACATCTTATTTCCTATACCCTAAACTCTATACCCTAACCCCTACCCTTATGCCCGAACTACCAGAAGTACATACAACCGTCATGGGACTACAAAAAGTCCTTCCAGGGCTTAGCTTTTTGGATATTTGGTCAGATATGTGGAGCGACGCCAAAATATGCAAAAATACTATCAAAGACCGAAGTTACTTTTCCTATTTTAAAAAATACTCACTCAATCAAAAAGTAATTGCTGTACGAAGGCGGGCAAAACATATTCTGATTGACCTTGAGAATGGCTTTACGATTATTATCCACATGAAAATGACTGGACATCTTATGTACGGCACGTATCAACATAATAAAAAATACAACGGTCGTGAATGGTCATGGATACCGATAGAAAAAGATTCCCCTCTTCTTGACCCCTACAACCGTCATATCCATGTCGTCTTCATAGTATCTAACGGCAAACATCTCGTATTCTGTGACTCACGAAAGTTCGGTACCATCGTTGTAGAAAAAACTGAAACGTTAGACACAGAAAGACTTGCTCATCTTGGACCAGAACCACTTGAAAAAAGTTTTACAGAGAAGAATTTTAAAGAAAGAATTCTATTGTCTCCATCTCGCCCCATAAAAACAGTACTCATGGATCAAAAAATTATTGCAGGTGTTGGAAATATTTACTCTGATGAAATGTTACATCGTGCACATATCCTTCCAACAAGAACACCAAAGTCCTTACAAAATAAGGACTTTAAGGCGCTTTTCACAGTAATGCAAAAAGTACTTTTGAAAGGAATTGATTTCGGCGGTGACAGTACGAGTGACTACAGAAATGTTGATGGTGCACGCGGTGCTTTCCATGAGAATCATCTCGTCTATCGTCGCACACAAAAAAAATGCCTCGCAAAGAAATGTGAAGGCATTATCGAAAAGAAAACCATAGGCGGACGAAGTGCACACTTCTGTCCTGTCTGCCAACACTAGCCACTAGGTCCAAGATACGAATTTGGTAATTCGTCACTAGCCACTATATACTGTATTTCATATGGGGCAACTTTTACTAAAAATCTTTGCAATATTCTGGGCGGTGTGGATAGCGTGGTACTTAACTGGTGGGCCATTACGCAATGAGGGGAACTCTCCTTATGTTCAGTATGACCAAAATGGACAGATTATTCAAATGAGCACAACTACAAAAAACAACACTACAGAAACCGAAGCTAAATGATAACTGGAAATTATGTCAAATATTTGCTAGGATAGTGTAACGTTACTTGTCTTAGTTATTCTTGTATTTCGTATCGTATTTACTAATAACTAATTACTAGCAACTAATAACTAGTTTAGTCCCTATGGCTCGAGACGGCTCGGCCGCGAAGATGTCGAAAGTTAGCAAACTTTTGACACAGTCGGTAAATAAATTGCCTGAGCTACATGTTCAAGAAAAAAGTAATTTTAAACACGATTTCTGTTTACATTGCAGAAAAAATATAATGTCCCTATAGCTCAGTCGGTAGAGCAGCTGCCTTTTAAGCAGACGGTCGAAGGTTCGATCCCTTCTGGGGGCACCAAAACGTGCTAGCACGAGAAGCATCGTTTATAATGCTTTTCGG
>JAYUCW010000007.1:0-2687 GCA_043740125.1 Minisyncoccota bacterium | reverse complement strand
AAGCAGAAGCTGATTACTGCAATACTTCTGAACTCGTCTGTAACTTTGGATGAAAAGAAGAAAAACAAAAAGTAGGTCCTATTGGGAGCTATATGCCTATTTTGTATAAGAAAACACCTTCTGTTAGGAAGGTGTTTTCTTATTGTTCATCACTAAAGAGTACTCTTTAGAATGCACGACGAGGACGATCCTCGCGAGGAGCGAGTGGACGTGCTACATTAACTGTAAGACGGCGTCCTTGGAACTCCTGATCATGGAACATAGCGATAGCCTTTTCAGCTTCTGCATCTGACGCCATTTCAACGAAGCCGAAGCCCTTTGAACGGTTAGTCATTTTGTCAATAATGATCTGAGCAGAAACTACATTTCCAGCTGGTGCAAAATGCGCCTTAAGATCATCGTTAGTAGAAGAGTAAGGAATACCACCCACGTAAAGTTTTGAATTCATTGATTTTAGAAACTAATTGTTAACAATAAGCCCTAGCGCACAGTCATACAAGTGTAGAAACTGTAAAACGTGAGAGTTGCTTATATAAATCTATTATACCATAGAGAAGATAAAAAGTCCATCATTTTTCCACAGTTTACCTAATTATAGTATAAAATAGAGTCTTTATGAGAAATATTCGTTTAAATTTTAGAGTTTACCTAGATCAAGAGTCTGAGTTACTCCAATTTCTTTAACAAATTCATGCACATGAGAAACTATAATCATTGGACCTTCATATTTTTTAAGAGCTTCTGCGATAACAGGAAGATGTCGAAAGTTAATATGGTTTGTAGGTTCATCAAGAATAAGTAACCCGGGCTGAAGAAGTCTTAGATACGCAAACATAAGAAGTCCTTTTTGTCCTTCAGAAAGTAAGCCAATCTTTGCCGCTAGTTGTTCAGCTCCTAAAAGCATACTTGCTGCTATTCTACGTAAAAGTTGATCATCAAGTCTTTTTAAAACTTTTGCAAGTTCCTGGTATGCTGTCTTTTCAAAGTCAAGTGTAGAAAAATCTTGACGATAATACCCAACAAGAATTCCATCTTGGATACTAACTCCTTTTTCATTTCGTTTGGCAATTTTTTCAAGAAGTGTTGTCTTACCTATTCCATTTGGACCAATGATGTGAAGCTTATCACCTTTTCGTAGTTCTATACTCACAGATCTTTTGACAGGGGAGCCATCATGTAATACTTCTACTGAGTCAAATTGGACAATAACACTCCCAATATCTTCTTGGCAAGTAATCTCAAACGGACGAATAGTTTTATCATCTTTTCGTACCTCTACTTTACTATCTTCTAGCTCTTCTACTTCATCTCGAAGTTTTGCTGCAAGCTTTCGCATTTTTCCTCCTTTAAGGGCAAAAAAGTTTACTTTATCTTTGTTATTTTGTATCTCTTTTTCAAGTTGTGAGTTTGCTCGTTCCGCACGCTCTATCTCTCTCTTAATTTCTTCGACTACTTTAAAGTAGTTACCAACGTACTGTTCTATTTTATATAGTTGAGTATTTATATAAATAACACCGTGAGTAAATGAATTGAGAAAATCAGCATCATGGGAAATAACAATTACTGTTTTTGCATACGATTTCATAAAATCAGTAAGGAGCTGAATACCTGCTTTATCAAGATTATTCGTAGGCTCATCGAGTAGGAGAATATCTGGCTCTTGGATAAGTGCCTGAGCGATAAGAAGTCTACCTTTTTGTCCACCAGAAAGATCTTTGATAAGTTTATCAAGTGGTACATTAAGTGCTACTGTTTCAAAAACAACAAGAGCTTTCTTGTCGATATCGTATACCTTTTCTTTAAAAGCTAACTCAAGAAACTCTCGTACAGTAAGTGCCCATTGTGTATGTGGAATAAATTGCTTGGCGATAGCAACACGTAAATCATTACCTATAATGACACGACCTTCTTCTGGTGTTAGGTCTCCCATAATCATAGAAAAGAGCGTTGATTTTCCTGCACCATTTTGACCCATAAGAGTTAATTTTGCTCCACGACGAATTACAAAACTTGACTCATGGAGTACAGGTTTATTTTCAGTATAATTAAAGGTAACATCTTCAAAACGAAGAACGACCTCACCTCCAGTTGGAATTTGTTTTTCGACAGCCATGTAAGATAGGGGTTAGGAAACAGTTGCTAGAGTTTGGTGAATACAAAATATTTTAGATGAGTTCGTACATGATACTGAAACGTGTCTACTAAAATAAAAATTGGCTTTTCGGCCAGATAAAATAATGATACCATAAAAATAGATTTCTGTCATTTTCGTTTCTTTGTCTTACTTTTCATTTTTACTTTTCCACTTCGTAATTAGTATGTAAGGGCGTATACTAATCTAATAAATAAACTACCGTAAAAATATGTCCATGTATAAAGGTTTAATTGTGGTAGTAACATTAATTTTAATAGGAGGTGCGGGCTATTATTTTAAGCAAGCAGGAGTTCCTGATCTTGTTGTTAGTGATATTTCTCGAGAAGGAACTCACGGGGGGTACGGGGTTTCTGCTGTAGAAGTTTTTTCTGGAGAGTACGAGTGTATCGAGAGTTCAGGATGTAAAAATAAAACAAAAATAATTTTGGCACAAGATACTACGCTTGATATAACTGCTACTATTGATGGAGAGGAAGTGAGTTTAGGCCAAGGAACATGGGGAATAGGGACTAATGGGGCTCTTGTTATTGTG
>JAYUCW010000006.1:0-2692 GCA_043740125.1 Minisyncoccota bacterium | reverse complement strand
TGAAGTCTATTTGATCATCTTCATCCTCCACACTAATGGAGCCAGCAAGACGCTCGAAAAATGATTTTTTTTCTTTAAGCATAAATAATAAAACGGGGTTAGTTGTGTATGAGTACAGTATACATCTATGTTTACTGTAAAAGGTCAAGAGTTATACACATATCATTTCGCGCCGAGCGAAATGACGTCATTCTTAACAAAGAATGACGCGAATAACTTTGGACACAAAATATGAAAAACAAATGGCCACCTAAGGTGGTCATTTGTTTTTCATATTTTGTGTCTTCCTTATTTTACCAGTGTGTCACCATCAACAGATCATCACTCTCTTTTTTAATAAACTTCCAAATTTCTTCCGTAATAAATGGCATGAATGGATGAAGTACAGTGATTTGCTCACGGAGAAGTGTTATAAGAAGAAGTTGTGCACTCGCCTTATCTGCGTTTCCATCAATTCGAACTTTTCTTGTCTCAATAATTTCATCACAAAATACTTTCCAGAAGTAATCATAGATTTTTTGTGATGCCAAGTGAAGGCGATAGTTCTCAAGATCACTTGTGATGTCTTTATGAATTTCTCTCCATGCATTATAGACAGCCTGGTCCTCCTCAGTAAGAGTCGCATCGTTATCTTGAAAATCCGCAGTCCTCTCAAGAACAAAACGTGTGCCATTCCATATCTTATTAGCAAACATCTTATAGGCTTTCACCTTGTCTTCACTTAACTTAAGATCATTTCCTGGGCCATTTGCCACCATGAGTGACATACGAAGGGCGTCAGTTCCATATTTTATAGAAAGATCTCGGGGGTCAAGTACGTTACCAATAGATTTACTCATCTTCTGACCTTTAGCATCTCTAATAAGACCGTGGAGATACACATTTTTAAATGGTACCTCGTTAAGTGCATAGGTTGAAAAGAGAATCATACGTGCTACCCAGAAGAAAAGAATGTCATGACCAGTCTCAAGGAGATCTGTTGAGTGAAAAGTTTTGAGGTCCACAGTCTCATCTGGCCAACCAAGAGTAGAGAATGTCCACATGCCGGAAGAGAACCATGTATCTAGCGTATCTTCATCTTGTACCCAACCCTCACCAGCTGGCGCTTCCACCCCAACATACATTTCTATGGGGTCTGTTGTCTGTTGTCTGTTGTCTGGTGTCTTCCCTCTATACCAAACAGGGATACGATGTCCGTACCAAATCTGACGAGAGATACACCAGTCACGAAGATTTTCTATCCAGTGGAAGTACACTTTTTCAAATCGCTCAGGTAAAATAACTGTCTTTTTACTTTCTACTGCTTCACGCATGAGATTTTTGAGTGTTGTCTCTTTTCCAAAATGTGTAAACGACTTATTCACTGCGACGAACCATTGCTTCATAATCTGAGGTTCAACTATTCCACCAGTTCGTTCTGCTGTTGAGATATTATGTGTATAGTCTTCTACTTTTTCTACTAGTCCTTTAGCTTCTAGCTTCGCAACGATTTTTTCACGAGCATCTTTGATCTTGAGTCCTTTAAATTCTTCGCCCGCTACAGGAAGTAGCTTTCCATATTTATCAATAATTTGTTCGTAGTCTAACTTATACTTTTGTGCAAGCTCGAAGTCAACAACTGAATGCCATGGAGTAATAGTCATCACTCCAGTTCCAAATTCTGGATCAACCGATTCATCTTTAATGATAGTCGCTTCAATAGGTCCATTAATCCACTCAACAGTTAGCTTTTGACCATGAGTGTATTCTTTATAACGTATGTCATTTGGATGCATGACGACATACTTGTCACCGAACTTGGTCTCAGGACGAGCAGTTCCGATAACAAAAGGACCATATTTAAAATAATAAAACTTAGATTTTTCTTCTACATACACGAGCTCATCATCAGAAATAGTAGTTTGACCCTTCGGATCCCAGTTCACAATACGATGCCCTTGATAAATGAGGCCGTCCTCATACATCTTGGTGAACATTGTCTTCACTGCGAGATTACGCTTGTCGTCAAGGGTAAAAGCGAGGCGTGACCAATCAAGAGATGCTCCCATTGAACGGAATTGCGAGAGAATAGTGTCCTGAGAAGCAAGAGTGAACTCATTGATACGCTTTAGCATCTCTTCTCGCCCTAGATCATGTCTCGATTTTCCTTCCTCTTTTATTATTTTCTTTTCTACAACGGACTGAGTAGCAATAGCTGCATGATCTGTCCCAGGGAGCCAGAGCGTTTTATACCCCTGCATTCGTTTGTGGCGAATAAGAGTATCTTGAATAGCAAGCATGATAGCGTGACCAGCATGAAGTGTCCCTGTGACGTTTGGTGGAGGGAGAATAATAGTGTAGGGAGTTTTTCTTTCACCTGGAAGATTATCCGGATTGAAGTACCCACTCTTCTCCCAGGTACTATAGATAGATGCTTCCACACTCTCTGCATTAAATGGTTTTGTAAGTGCCGTTAAATCTTTCTGTGGAACTGTTTTCATATACTTTAAATACTATCACAATATAGTAAAAAAGTACTACAGAATAAAGGTATTTTAAAAAATGCATTACTTTACTTTTATAATAAAATGTGCTAGTATAGATATACAAAATGTTCCGCCTCCCTACCCCCGAAGTAGTACACGTATCCCTCTATGATACACGGAAGGAATCTTAAATCCAATAATCTTACGTGGTCTGTTGTTAAGAAAGG
>JAYUCW010000005.1:0-16505 GCA_043740125.1 Minisyncoccota bacterium | reverse complement strand
ACCCTTTGTCTCTTTCGCATTTTCGATTCTTGTTTCTCGAAATATTTTAAACGGAGGCACGCTTGCGAAGGCAAGACCGCAGCTGTTGCGGAGGTCTTGCCTTCGCGAGTATTTCACTATTATATGAGCACATGGCCACCTACGATAACTTACCAGTCTACAAAGAAAGCTACTCACTTTTGGTGGAGCTATTTCGTTTTACAAAAAACTTTACACGAGAGTATAAGTATATGCCAGAGTTTTACTTTTTATTGCAAAGTATTTCATTTTTGGTATGATTATTAGTATGATAAAAACAGTCACAGTTTCTCCAAAAGTTGCTAAAAAGAACACAATGAAAAATTCATACACTCTTTCAGAGAGTTCTCTTCGTGCGCTTGAGGAAATAAAGTTGGAGACGAAATCTTTCGACTCTCTTACTGATTTTTGGGCCGACATTAGATCATAAGCATGAGAAAAATTATTAGATCTGCTTCTTTTAAAAAGTCTCTTAAAAGACTCTCAAGAAATAAATCTTTTAAACAGGAAGCATTTGATGAGATTCTTACATTGTTACGTACAGATGTGGTAATCCCTTTACGTTATAATGATCATCCATTACAAGGAGTTTATAAAGGTGTAAGAAATTGCCATATTGCACCAGACATTGTATTGCTTTACAGCAAGGATAAAGATTTTCTTTATTTATACTTACTTAACATTGGTTCACATTCAGAATTATTTTCATAAACACCATGTCTTCACCTCATCTCGCACTTTATAGAAAATACAGACCACAGACTTTTAGTGATGTGGTAGGACAAGAGCAAATCATCACACTTCTTGAAAGCTCCATTACGCAGAAGAAAATTTCTCATGCCTATTTATTCTGTGGTGGACGAGGGACTGGGAAGACAACGGTCGCAAGAATATTTGCACGCGATATTGGATGTAATGGAGAGGACATCATCGAAATAGATGCAGCGTCTAACCGTGGCATAGACGAGATACGAGAGTTGCGTGATGCGGTGCGTACCTCACCATTTTCATCCCCGTACAAAGTGTACATCGTGGATGAAGCACACATGCTTACGAAGGAAGCTGCGAACGCACTCCTAAAGACTCTTGAAGAACCACCATCACATGTTATTTTTATCTTAGCAACAACTGATCCAGAGAAGTTACCTGCTACTATTATTTCTCGTTGTCAGAAAATTGTATTCCAAGTTCCTTCGCTTGCTACGCTTGCAAAGCGACTTATGTATGTGACAGAGAGTGAAGGGAAAGTATTAGCTGAAGATTCTGCACTCTTAATTGCTCGTCACGGTAAGGGGTCATATAGAGACGCTCTTGGTGTGCTTGAACAAGTACTCACAACAGGGGGCAAAAGTATTACACTTCCTGATGTTGTTCTACAACTTGGTACACCAGATACAGTGGCACTCATTAATCTTCTTAAAGCACACTGCACTAAGGACGAAAAAGGAATTGCAGAAAGTCTTACACTTTTACAAAAAAAGAATGGATCAGCACTGAGAACATATGATGAGTTTTTGGAGCTCGTTCGTACAGGGCTTCTTATTCGTATTGGTGAAGTGACTGTAGAAAATGAAGAACTCACAAAAATTTCTAAAGAATATGCAGCACTTGTTGGTTCAAAGCTGATTCTTACACTCCTTGAAAAGCGACATCTCCTTGAAGTATCAGAGGCTCATGCATGGACAGCTTTTTTAGCAGTCCTCCTTTCTTTATCATAAAATAAAATCAGACCAAAACTAAATTTCTTATTTTTATGTACTTGTTTATTCTGGAATCAAGAAAAATCCAGCAGCAGCTGTTAGTATCCAACATAGAGTTGAGACTGACCCACTGATGAAAAGTGGAAGCTTTTCTTTAAAGGTAAGGGAAGCAAATGTTTTTGTGATTGCGATATTTTGTAAATATCCAATAACAAAACTATTCATCACAAGTGTTGCCACAAAAGCCATCTTCACGTAGAACTGTGTGCGGGTGAGAAGCAGTTCTCGTAGTGGCCAAAAGAGAAAGAAGCCGGTGACGATCATGAGTACGAGTCCCGTCCATACCCGATAGTGGTATTTTTTCACCTCGTTAACTGATAGCATCTTTATTTTTCCTCGTATCCAATTGAAACCCAGATGATCCGCGAGAACTACATTCCAGGCAGTAAAACCTAGAACAAGAAAGTGAAGTGGGAGAAAAATTTTTTCCATTGTACTATTGCTTAGTGACACCAGTTAATAAAGTAATTGTCATCTATATTTTATACTACGTGTAGATTCATTGATTTATTTCATTGTGAATCTAATAATCCCGTACCATGCATAAAAAATACATAATCCTCCAACGATAAACGGGAAGCTAACCCCAAGAATTCCACCTAGAATACCTCCAAAGACAGGCACAAGTCCTTGTGAAAGTGCAGAAAGTGATCCGTTAATGCCGAGCGCTATCCCTTGTTTTTCTTTTGGAACAGAGGAACTAAGAAGTGCAGTGAGGTTCGCCATTGAGAGTCCTTGAGGGATAGCGATGAAAGGAAGTAAAACATACTGGAGGAAGAGTGTTGGCATAAAAGGAGTAAGTGCTGATGTAATGGCGACAACAATCATGCTGATCTTGAGCACTGCAAGTGGAGTTCCTCGCTTACTCACGTAGCGTAAAATGACGAGTTGCGTGATGATGATCCATATACCAATGGCAGCAAAATAATTACCAAGGCCAGCTTCGTTTAAGTTATATTTTTGTACAAGGTAGAGTCCAGAGAATGAGGTGAAGAAAGCAAAACCTGCGAAGTAGAAGAAATTTGCTTTATAAATACGAGAAGAAATGTTATCAGTAAATGCTGTTTTTATATTACTAAAAGCTTTGAAGAATGTAATTTTCTTTGCTTGCAAACGGTTGTGGAGGTGAGTTTCTGGTAGAAAGAAAAATACCGAAATCATGTTGATGACACCAAAAATACTTGCAAGCCAAAATGGTGCAGCCGCTTGATTGAAGAAATGTGCGACATACCCACCAAGCACAGGTCCAACAACAAAACCTATTCCGAACGCTGCACCGATAAGACCAAAGTTTTTTGCACGATTTTCTGGTGTGGATATGTCCGCAATTGCGGCTTGAGCAATACTAAAGTTCGCAGAAGCGATACCGCCAATAATTCGACTGATAAGAATAAGGGGGAGTGACTTAAAAACAATACCAAGAGCAAAAACAGCTTGTGAGAACGCTAACACACTTACACCGAGTAAAAGTAATTTTTTCCTTCCGTAGATATCAGAAAGTTCACCTAAGATAGGTGCTGCAAAAAATTGCACGATACCAAATAATGCGATAGTGAGACCTGCGAAGAAGAACCAGTATTTTTGAGCGACACCAACTAAAAGAAATGATGGAGATGTTGGGTCAGTAAAGATGATAGGAACAATTGGAATAATCATTCCAATTCCAATCATGTCAAGAACAAGTGTAAAAAAAAGTATATTTAAAGTTTTTCGTTCCATAATTCCATAAATAGTAATAAAGAAGTGATGTCTAGTAGAGTATGTAGTATATCATAGGTTTATATATAAAATCCTTATAAAATAAGGCATAATTATACTTTCTAGGTATGCACTTGTGCTTGATGCCAAAAGAGGTATGATGATGAGATATGAAACATCACAAATATATTTTCGTTATAGGAGGTGTGATGTCTGGAGTTGGTAAAGGGATTACTACATCATCATTAGGTACTCTTTTTAAGGCAAAAGGATACAACGTAACAATTGCAAAAGCTGACCCGTACTTAAACGTCGATGCTGGCACCATGAACCCCACCGAGCACGGTGAGGTTTTTGTTTTAGATAGCGGTCTTGAGACAGATCAAGATATGGGTAACTATGAGCGATTCCTTAATCGTGATTTAGATGAGGCGAATTATATGACTTCCGGCATGGTCTACAAAACAGTGATTGAACGGGAAAGAAGTCTTGGATATAAAGGTAAGTGTGTTGAAGCTGTACCACATATTAGGGATGAGATCACACGTCGTATTAAAGAAGGGGGTGAAAAAAGTAAATCTGATATTTCTATTATTGAAATTGGAGGGACAGTTGGAGACTATCAGAACATTATGTTCATCGAAGCGGCGCGTGTGCTTAAGCTTGAGAATCAGGAGGATGTTGCTTTTATCATGGTTTCATTTTTACCTATCCCTTCTACGCTTGGTGAGATGAAGTCAAAACCAACCCAGAACGCAGTGAGGCAGTTGAATTCATACGGAATTAATCCTGATTTTATCGTTGCGCGTAGCCATGTAGCTCTCGATGATAAAAGAAAAGAGAAAATAGCCATCTCATGTAATGTTCCTGCTACGCGTATTATTTCGGCACCAGATATTGAGAGTATTTATGATGTTCCTGAGAATTTTGAACGAGATAATTTTGCGACAATGCTTGAAAAGACTCTTTCTCTTAAACCAAAGAAAACAGACCTTAGTGAATGGAAGAATTTTGTTACAACAACTAAAAATACTAAAAAGGAAGTTTGTATTGCTGTTGTTGGTAAGTATTTTGATACAGGAGATTTTGTACTATCTGATGCATATGTCTCAGTGATTGAAGCACTTAAATTTTCTGCGTACAAAGAGGGGAGAAAACCAAAGCTCATATGGCTCAATGCAAAACTTTTTGAGGGAGACAAAAAACATGTGGATATTGCATGTAAAAAGTATCTCACTAACATTAATGGGATTTTGGTTCCTGGTGGTTTTGGCGAGTCTGGAGTAGAAGGGAAAATTGCTGTTATTACGTATGCGCGAGTTAACAAAATTCCTTACTTTGGACTTTGTTACGGCATGCAACTTCTTGTGATTGAATATGCGCGAAATGTACTAGGACTCACTGGTGCACATACAACAGAGATTAATAAGAATGCACCACATAAAGTAATCGATATTATGGAAGATCAGAAAAGTCTTATGCAAAAAGCTGTGTATGGTGGGTCAATGCGACTAGGAGCATACCCATGTGTTCTTGTACCCAAGACTACTGCTTATGACGCATACCATAGAAGTGGACGAGGGATTCTTCATAAAGATGTATATACAGTAAGTGAACGCCACCGTCATCGTTTCGAAGTGAATACTACCTATATAGAACAATTAGAAAAGAGTGGTCTTGTTTTTTCTGGAGTTTCCCCTGATGGGAATCTTATGGAAATAGCTGAACTTCCAAAAAGTAAACATCCATTTTTCTTAGGGACGCAATTTCATCCAGAATTTTTAGCACGACCACTTTCACCTCACCCACTTTTTTCTTCTTTTATTAAAGCTGCAATAAAGAACAAAAAATAGTCCATCAGTCTTTGAGATTTTCTGATACACTAGCCTGATGAGTTTTAAGTTATTGATAACAAAAAGTAAAAGACATGCGACAACGCTCCTTTTTGTTGGAGGATTTATTTTTGATCTTATTATTTTGCCGGAAGCAGGGCATACTTTCACTATTTGGATTGGATTACTTTATTTAAGCATCGTTGGAGGGTCAATTGCACTTCGTGAATGGGTGATTGCAAGAAATACTGCAACGGAAGGGGAACAAAAAGTATTCTCACTCTTAACCTTCGCTATCGCATATTTTTCTGGATCGGCACTTTCATTTGTATGTGTCTACGCTATCCGTAGTGCTATTTTTTCAGTGTCATGGCCACTTCTTCTTATCTTACTTCTTTGTGTGATTGCTAACGAACTGGTATCGTCACATCACTTTAGATTTAATCTTGATGTGGGAGTTTTTTTGATAGCGTTATTTTTTTTCATAGTATTTAACCTACCGATTCTTCTAAAAGTACAAAATGATACTACGTTTCTTATAAGCACAGGTATTGCAATTGGACTCTCTTTGTTTTTTGTGTATATTCTTTCTTTTACCTCTGATGGAGCTAAAGAAGAATCGCCAAAATTATATTCACTCGCATATGGAATACCAATGTTTATTGGAATGCTTTATTTTTTAAATGTTATTCCAGCAGTGCCACTATCTCTTACAAGTACGGGTATATATCACACTATCTCTCGAAATGAGTCAGGTATTTTTAAAGGATTAGGAGAAACAGATACACGCATATTTTCTACACTAAGAACGCCGGTATTCCATCTCACGCCTACAAGTAATGGAGTTTATTTTTTTAGTGCCGTTGGAGCACCCGCAGAACTTACGGCACCCCTTAGTCATGTGTGGGAATATTATGATCCAGTAACTAACATATGGGTGGAAAAGTTCTCCATAGCTTTTACACTTGCGGGAGGTAGAGAGAATGGATATAGAGCTTATTCACAAAAAGAAAATATAGAAGACGGTTTGTGGCGGGTTACGGTTAAGGTTGATGCTAAACGTATAGTCGGTCGAATGAAGTTTTATGTCAAAGAAGAAGTAAAAGAAGTAGGTCTAGTTACTACTCAATTATAAAAAAAGTATTGTATACATTATTCCACACTTTAGTTTCCGTCGTACGAAATTGAAGCAGATGATCGATCAAGTTTGGTTGCTTTTCTAATAAATTTCTCATGACCTTTTGGGATTATAGGCGTATGAGGTGCATCTCGTATTATTTCTGCGATATTAAAAAGATTCTCATCAGAAGTAATCCAGGAAGTTCCGAATCTGTTGAGATTAATTAAACGAGAGTAGCCACGAAGTGTTTTTTCTCCATTTCTTACTAAAAAATATTCATGGAAGTATGACATAGCAAGTTCGCGCACTGTTCTATAGACTGGATCACGCCAACCCAAGACTGCATGATTAGTCTTACTAATTGCACCAAAGTACCCATTTTCTTGATATACACTTACCACATGATCATAGTCGTTATCGGTAACTTTTAAACTTAGAATGCATGGCTTTCTTTTTTGTCGTAGAAGTGCAGCACAGGCAAGGAACGCACCCTCTAAACAATGTGCTTTTTTATGAAGTATAACGTGGTATGCTGATCGGTTGGTTTCGCTTTGCTCTTCATGGTTAAACAAAATAGAATCTAAATAATTTTGAATTTCTGTAGGAGTGCTTAGTTGTAGAAAAAGTTTTTCTACTTCTTCTGTTTGTCGAGGTGTCATTTTCTAGGTATGATTATTTTGGACAAACATTTCTAAAAGCATATATATCCTCAGCGCTAAGAGTTGTTGTGGTCCCGCTATTGACTGAATACATAATGGAAGACATGTTACTAGTATGATTGATACCAATAACATGACCAAGTTCATGAGTTATCACTCTTCGTAGCTTTATAGGATCGGCATATTGATAAATATCAATAGTGTTCGTAGTCGGGTTAAACCTACCTTCAGTAAATTTTTTTGTTCCAAGAGTATTACTTTGGTTGATAAGACTATTGGTATAGGCAACAAGTTCATTGTAGTGTGTTACTTTTGCATTTATTTTTTCCATGTAGAGAAGCAGAGCATCTCTTCGTGCTGCTAGTTCTTTTGAAGTAGCTTTAAGATAGGCGAGTTCTTGATTCATTTCTTCATACTCTGTTTGGGGAGCACCTCCTTTACTATTATACATTGCTACTTTATCAGTATATAGTTGGTAGCGTGCTATAAGCATTTCGTTGTCTTTAGTTAGTTGATCACTGTCACCTACATATATTTTTTTCTCTTGTTCATAAAGATTTTTGAGAGATTCAGCCGTATCTTTTGAGTTGTTAATCTCAAGGGTGAGATTATTAAGACTCTCTGTCCTCGTTTGACGTTCATCGTAGATAAGATTAATAATAAGAGATCCATTTTCGTCGTACATAAAAAGTTTTCTCCCAAGTTGGTCCCCCCAAATATCTCCAGCGATATTTATTTCATCTATGAATTTTGATTGTGAGATACCAAAATGTGTGTCGAATCTTCCAATTTTGTATTTCATAACTACTTTACACGGAGATAGCAAAGGACGGTATGATTCATCGTTATCTGAGCTTCCAAGTTCTATTTTGATATACTGAGAATCTTTTGGTATTTCTTTTACTTTTGTTATGTTAGGTGTTTCACTTGGGGTGGTACTAATAAGAGAGGGAAGAGGAAGAGACTCTGGAGTTGTTGTACTTGCCAACACTTGAGGTACGTCTAGATTTTGACTATTTTTTGACTCTGAAAGGTCAGACACCAAAGTAAGTTTTTTTATGTTTTGGAAAAACTTTGTTTTTTGTCGTACTTTAACATCTTGATATGAGACTACTATAAAAAGTACTCCAACAAGAAGAACAGAGATAATCGTTTTAAAAATAGTGAGAAACATATAATAGTAAATTTATTGTATTATACACCTCTTTATAGAACTTGTACTATTTTCAGATCAGTAGTGAGTAATCATAAAAGTAACTATTTTTTAAGGGGTGGTAGATGCCACCTCTTTTTTTGTTGAAGTTGCTGTGACAGGAAGTAAAGAAGTAGTAGTATTTTTTATAAAATCAATAAAGTACGCTCCATTTTTTTCAGATAATGAATAGACTACACTTCTTCTTGGTCCTGTCGGTTCACTTAGTACGTCTGTTTTTTTATATGTTGGAAATTCTCGTAGAAGAGTGTTATTAACAAGAGTAAAACTATCGTGCCCCATGTATCCTTCAAAAAGAGCTCCTTTTTTTGTCTCATCTTCAGTTATTTCAGGGATTTTTACAGAAAGTAACTGGGTGTTGCTTGCTGTTGTGAAAATGTATACTTCTCCAAAGCTTCCTGAACCTTGAGCCATAGTTGTCATGATTAATTCCTCGTATGAATCCTTATTAAGATCAACATAAAAAGAATTTGTTAATTTATTTGTTTCAAGAACAATTGGTGTGTTAGTGCTAAAACCAGTTGTTGTAATAGTGATTGTACTAAGACTTTCTCCAACTGGATTGGTCTCGGTAAGTTTTATTTTTTTACCAGCTGGAGTCGTATGGATAGTTTTATCTTCTACAACTGGTATAGTTGTTGTCGCAGATTCTCCTAATGACACAGTCACTATAGGGGACACTTCTTCTTGTGTGTGGGTCATCATATAATACAGTGTGTAACCAAGTAGTATGAGGGCTAGGACGATGAGAGTTATATATATATTTCTTTTCATATTATTGTAGAGTTGAGGTAGAGGTTACGCTTACTTTAAATGAAGCTTGTAGATTACTTTTTGCTTCTTCAATAGTTTTTTTGAATGTTGTTTCAATTATTTCCATCTCCTTTTTCTTTGTTGTTATTTGTAAAATAGGTAAATCTTTTTTTTGTAACTGAGTTGTATCTTTAAAAGTTTTTTGAGCTTGTAAAATTGCCTCTTTGAGATTAGCTCTCACTTCACTTCCTGGTTTACCATGTGTACAATCTTTTAGAGCCTGTTTTTTGGCAGCATTAATAGTAGTTGTAAGTATGTCTACATTTTTTTTAGTAATGTCGTCTCTTATGGCTCGCCGTTCGTCAATTTCGTTTCGGTGCAACAGAATAAGGGAATCTATAGATTTCTTTCTATCAAGCACAGCTTTTTCTAATGTTACCTTGAAAGTGGCAAGAGCCTGTTTTTGTTCAGTTGTTGTTGCACGTCTTGAAAGTTCTTCAAATTGAATTTTTCGCTTAGTCTCATTTTCGATGCGACGAATATCTAAGACTGTAGGAGTCTTTTCTTTTTCTTCATGATTACGAATACTAGTATCTTTTTTTTCTTTTGAAGTTAGTTCTTGGGTTCCAATGCGTATAAGAATTTTATCTATCTGAGAACAAAAACCAATTTCTTTCGTTGAGGAAGCTACTCTTGGATGTGTGGAAGGTAAAGACATGTGGCTAGTTTCTTGTGTGGCTTCCTTCTTTATCTTATTTGCTTGATTAGTTACCTTTCTTTCTTGTTGAGAGTATTCCTCACTAGCCATGTATGTTGATGGAAGAGCAAAGAGTAATGAAGGGGCGGTAAGTGAACTAAGGATAAGAGTTAAGAGTAATTTTTTCATGTAAAGTAAATAAGAATACTAGAAATTAGTGCTAATGGTAGGATCTTTAATCTCGACTGTTGATGAAGCCTTAAGTGTCATTTGAGCAGCTTTTTTTTCATCATTTGATTGTCCTTCAACAAGATAATTAATGATTTCGTCATTTGAAGCATTTCGATCCGGATCCATGGTGATGTTTGCATCTTCTCCAAAAGTGCTACTACCAGTTTTCTGAATCGGATCTATGGTATCAGACATATCAGTTCCAGGAGTATGTGTGATTGTAAAGTATACTGCACTACCAATTACAATTACTCCAACTAAACTTATAATGATGTTTTTTGTTGACATATACGTTATGAGGTAAGTATACCTCTTTTCCTATGACTTCCAGTATATTCTTATAAACAGTTTTTCTGATTTGTTTATTATGGTTACAAAAGAAGGGAATTGATTGCTATACAGATTCCAATTATAATAATTAAAAGTATTCCAAATAAAATGTGAATATAATGTTGTTTTCGTATTTCAATAAAAATCATCATACAAAGTGCTAGAATTAAAATAGCAATAAGAGTTGTGTATATGTTATTAACATAATAAGAAGTATTAAAAATAATTTTTTCGTAAGTATGCACATCTTGAATACTATTTTTTGCTCTGAGTGAGCTAGGTAATGGGGAAGGTTCTTGTTTCCCAAAGAATTGCACCACAAAAAGAACTAACTTATTATGCAGTCTGCCTGGCACCGTTGCTATTCCGATGTCTTCATAACGGGTGTCAAGAATATTTTCTCGATGTTTTGGGGATGCCATCCAAGCTCTCTCTACTTCTTTTGAGCTTCTAAAGTTAATCGCAAGATTTTCACCAGCGAAGAGAAACGTATAACCAGATTTATTAAACCAGTGCCAAGGGCTTGTTCCATCAGGAGCAAAATGAGCAAAGTATTCTCGTAAAACCATATCTTCTCCTTTCATTGTGGCAGCTTTTGAGAGTTGTTGATTGTAAAGAAGGGGGGGGAGTCCATTTTTTACACGAGTCTGATTGGTGAGGTCAATTAAAACAGAAGAAACAACAGAAGACCCAAATGTTGTTGTGCGGATAACAAGGTATGTTGTAAATGAAATAAGAAGTAGTAAGATGCTTCCTACCAAGATAGAGAGAATGATGTGTTCACGAAAGAAATGAGGTTTGTAATCATTTTCATGGTGAGGGATAAATGTATGTTTGAGGAGAGATATCAACTTTTTATGAAGCATAGTATGAGTATAGTGGACAAGATTAAAAATACAAGTCTGTAGTAGGTTAAAATAGTAGCCTACTTAAGCTATCTTCCCAAGAGTTTTTAGTTCTTTTCGTAATTCTTTATGATGAGGAATAGTTTCTGCTACGAGATTCCAAAACTTTTCACTATGATTAAATTCTTTGAGGTGGCACAACTCGTGAGCGACGATATACTCAGCAAGTTCTTCCCGGATGAGAGCTATTTTATAATTGAAGTTAAGATTGCCCCGTCGTGAACAACTACCCCAAAGTGTTTTTTGGTTTTTGATATGTACTTCATTGTAGGCGAAGTTATAATGGGCGTTAATTTCATCTACTTTTTTCTTTATAAAGAGAAGGGCGCTTTCTTTATGACTTTCGTATTCTTTTTTTGTGTCAGAAGGTTGGATGGGAGGAGGAAGCGCTTTATAGTATTTAAGCTTTGAAAGTATCCATTCCTTTTTTTGTATGAGACATTTTTCTATAAAATGTTTACTTGCTGATTGTGGTGCGCTCACTCCAATTTTACCAGTACGATACATAGTAATTCTAAGATATTTGGCACGGCTATGTAATCTAAGTGTGTAAGGAATTTCATTCCCATCAATCGTAATTGAAGTAGTAGTTATACTTACTTTTTTAGGTTTATTTTTTGTAAAAAGTGAAAATCGCATAGTCAATTTAGTTTTTACGTAAAGAGCAAAGTAAAAGTTTTTTGGCTCGCGTGAGTCTTTTGAGCTCACCTTCGCGAGCACGTGCTAGTGCGTAGGTTTCGCATACTTCACTGTATTCTAAGGTTACTGGTCTTCGTATCTTGGTGTAGTGCGCGCCATTCTTGGAAGTATTGTGTTCCTTGAAGCGTTTTTCTAAGTTATGTGTGCTACCAACGTAAAGAGATTTGTCAGCACATTTTAGGATATAGACATAAAACATACTATAGAGCATACCATTTATCTTTTAAAATAAGATGATAAACTACACAAAAAGAATGTTAAAAAGTTTTTTACAAAATCAAAGGTATGCCTTATTAGTTGCAAAAGTTGCAATCATCTTTCAGTCTTTTGTAACTCTTTTGATTGGAGTATTTCTCATACTATCTTTGTATCATATTGAATATCCTGTGAGTATGCTTCTTATGGTACTCTACACTGATATTGTATTTGTGTGTATACATCTTATCTATCGAATTTTTTATTCCGGAATGAAAATACAGTTACAAAAGAGTGAACAAAAAATTCTTGTACTGCATATAGCTACTTCACTTGTGGCACTTAGTATGACATATTATATATCTCAAGGTCTTTTGGTTGTTAGCACTTCTATCATTCTCATGACACTTATTTTTTGGGTAATTTCGTTATCTACCGGAGTTGTTTTTTATACAAAAAAATATAATCAATAACTAAAAAATTTTCTTGAAGAATTATCCTTCAGTTTCAATAGTAACTTATTATTTAAAAGGTTAATTAGATTTTCTTGAGTTAATTCTGTAATTTTGATAGGATGGAGGCTGACCTTATTGTCCCTGTACCTAAAGGAGGTTATGATGGAACTATTCTTTTTTTGTTTGATGGTAGTCATTTTTGTTACCATGTTCGTTTGCTTGTTCTTATACAAAGTGCGCGAAAGTGGTAAGGATGCAAAAAAGTGGAGAGAGTTACTACATGTATCTGTGAATTTGAAAAGTCAGAAGAAGCTTTTGCTTGGAATGAACGAAACGCGTGCAACTAAACGCCACCGTAGATGGGTCGGTAGATTCTTTGTGTCTTTTGTTGTAATGGTACTATGTATCGAATTGATGGTGTGGAGTAGATATGGATCCCCCGCTACAATTCGTTTATTAGGCACTTCACTTGGAATGGTTCATTTAGGCTCTTGTTTCATTTTTTTTACATTGTTTATAATCATGAGATGGTTCGTAACTGGTGTTAAGTATCCAGTCTGGCACACAGTACTTTCGAAATTTCTCATCGGTACTTTTGTACTGGTCTTATTAACCGGAGCCTGGCTCACCATAAGACTGGTGAACTCAATGTGATCACGCAAAGTATCAGATGCCAAGTTCTGAAAAAAATCCCGCTCATCGTACGATGAGCGGGATTTTTACAAGATTTTTAAGAGTCTTGTTTAAGAAAAAACGTACCTATTTCGTAAACTTGAATGTTTTTATAACTTTTTCTCCAAGATTATAATAGGTCATAAGTTGTTCATCGGTTGTTCCTGTCGTCATTTTTTCATCACGATAGGTTGATCCATTTCGTATCTGCTCAATCGCATAACATAGATTATTATGGATTGTTCGATAACTTTCTGCTTGAACATACTTCATCATAGCAGCATCAGAGCTTGAAAATCTCTTGAAGGTGACACCATTAATAGTTACATTAGTTATTGTTTGGTTTTTGTATCCTGCATCCGGTGTGTAGCATTCTGTTACGTTCGGACTTACTCCAATACGAACTTCAGAAGTAAAGTAGAGAGGGTAACTTTGTTTTCCTGTTGAATAAGGACCTTGGTCGATGTTATGAATAGAAAAAGAAACAACAGATTTTCCTTGGTTGGCTTGGCCAGCATTTAATCTCCAGTTGTTACCTATTTCATGGAAGGTTGCGAAACTGGTAAGTGGTTGCACATATGATGGATATTGAACACTGAAATTATACGGTGCATTAGCATATGAGTGAAACCCAGCAATGTTACCGGTTGTTAATACTTCAGTAGGTTTTGTCCCATTACTGCTGGTAGGCTTAGTGCTAGAAGATTGTGGAGTAGTCACTACTGGAGTAGTCACTACTGGAGTAGTCGTAACTGGTTCTCCTTGAGGTATATTTTTCTTTCCAGAATATAAAAGAAAAAGACAGCCTATAAGAACAATGATAATAATAGCAACAATATAATTTGTATTTTTTGGCATAGTATATCTAGTATACTCCTATCTCATAAAAAGCAATCATTCTGATTGTATGAGTATTAGTTCATAAACGCATTGGCAAAAAGTCCAATCATCAGGATTCCGAAGAAGTTACCAAGAAATGCAACAGGGATAAACCACTTCATATTCATTTTTGAAAGGCCTAAAAGACCTATCCCTATCTCATCTGGAAGCGGGGAAGCGATAATGAGTCCTCCAACAAAAAATGACATCCATCTAAAAAAAATAAGATGGTGTTTAAACACAATTTTGACTCCAGCTATCTGATGCTTCATAAGTTCCATGAGGTGTTCTGAAAGCCTGTCTTTAATAAATTGAAAAATAATTAAGTCTCCTGCGAGAGCCCCGAGTGCTCCGAAGAAAGCAACATATCCAATTGGTTGTATTTGGGATATTTCAGCAAGAGCAACAATGGAAGGTGATGTGGTAAAAATAGACGTAAAAAATAACCCTGCAAAAAAACTTCCGAAAAGTTCATAATTTTGTGTTGATTGTAGGAGCGTAATAAGGACGTGTGTTTTAACAAGAATGATAGCTATAAAAATACTAAAAACTATGATAAGTCCATCTTGTATAAGGTAGTCACGAGTTATTTTATTCATAGGGAAGGGGATTGATGATATTTTTGAATTTCGTAGCAGTGAACATTCGTTTAATTTTTTATGAGTGTAGCCTTTTTTATTTTCTTTGTTTTTTCCATGGTATCTCCATAGATATGAATAAAAGTAAAAAGAAGACTCATGGTGATCGGTCCTAAGAATAGTCCAATTGGACCAAATAAGAAAAGCGCTCCAATGATAGAAAGAAAAATAAGAAGTGGGTGAAGCTGAAGATCATTACTCACTAATTTTGGACGGAGAAGATTATCGATAAGACCAACTACAACAGTACCCCATATGATCAGTCCTAGTGTTCCTGTCATGTTCCCAGTGATCATAAGGTAGAGTATCCCTGGGATAATAATAAGCCCTGTACCAACACCAGGAATAAGTGCAGTAAGTACAGCAACAGCTCCCCACAAAAGAGCATTCGGTACACCAAATATTCCAAAACCAAGTGCAGTCATAGTTCCTTGCAAGAGTGCAATCAGTAAATTTCCTTTGACGACTGAATTTATAGCGAGATGGAGATGCTCAAAGATATTTTTCATGTCTTTTTTATCAAGAGGGCTTAAGAGATACAGCAAAGCAAGAAGTCCTTTTCCATCACGAATAAGATAATATAATGAAACAAAGAAAATAAAAAAATCAAGTAACCATAGTGATAGTCCAGATAGAACTACTCCAAGATGATCAATGATCCAAGCCAATCCTAACTTACTATAGGTTCCTAAGTTATCTGAAAAAGCATTAAAGTAGTGAGCAGCACCTGGTATAAAGTTTTCAAAAACAAGCCCTATCCCATCTATAGTTGTTACAAGTACATTTTTACCTCCTTCGTCGTGAGCAATTGAACTATACAAATCAACAGATTCTTTGAATATTTGAGTAGAAACTAATAAAAATGGAACAAGAAGACCAATGCCAGTAATAAGAACTGTCAGTAACGAGGCAGCAGTTTTGTGACCATTACATGTTAGGAGTATCTTTTTATAAAGAGGCTGAAGTACAATTGCAAATATCCCAGCAAGAATAATTGTAAGTAAAAATGGCTTAACAATAAAAAAAGAAATAACGAGCGCCCCTAAAAGAAGTATGAGTAAAAAAGGTAACTGTAGTTTACGATCAGTCATACTATAACTATATCATAGTTCTCTTCTAGAATTTTTTAGATGTTAAGTCTTTTTGGTGTTTTAAGAATTTTTGAAGCATCTTCACGCCATGATTCATCGATGTCGATGTAGAGCTCTAGTCCATTATTATCTGGATCAAGAATGTAGAGACTATGAGTCACATGATGATCTGCAGATTTAATAATTGTAATCCCATGATTTATAAGTTCTGTACGAGCATCTTGTAGCTCTTGATCAGTGTTACCAATTTTAAAACCAACGTGATAGAGTCCTGGTGTTGGAATTTCTTTTTGAGATGATACACCACCGACTTCAATGAGAAGTAACTCATGATGAGTTCTTCCAGAAGAAAATAAGGCAGTATGAAAGTCTCGATGAATTTCTCGAAAGCCTAAAATATTTTTGTAGAAATCAGCTGACCGAGTCAGATTACTCACATAAAAGACAACATGACCGAGTTCGAATATTTTCATGGTATAAAAAAAGTGTATCACAAGGGGAGGTAAGTTACGTGAAAAACCGCCGATAAAACAGCAGTAAAAAGTGTCAGTAAAAAGTTTGCTTTTTTAAGTTTTTGTGGTATAGTTAATGGATTGTTCTTTACATATTTTCTCACGATCCGTTGAATTTTGAATTATAGCTAAAAATGCTTATAAATTA
>JAYUCW010000004.1:0-16588 GCA_043740125.1 Minisyncoccota bacterium | reverse complement strand
TACCGCACGTCCCTCTTTAAGTTTTTGTTGCTCTGGTATTTGAGAAAGTATTGCTTGAAAATAGGTTTCTGACGGCGATACGTTCTCCTTATACATGGTCAAGGCACCTTCAATTACTTGTTCTGTATTTAGTTGTGAGGTTAAGTTAGTTTGTTTCATGGAGATGTGTTGTAAGAATGCGAAGTTTTTTGAGTGCACGTTCTTTTATTTTTCGAATGTACACTTCTTCTTTTTCTAATACGTCACTTATTTCCTTGTAACTAAACTCTCCGTAGAAAAAAAGTCGTATGACTTCTTGTTCATCTTCCGTAAGTGATGGTAGATACGTATTGATTGATTCTGCAAGATTTTTGACATGGGTTTCGTCAAGAATCGCTGTAGATGTATCTTCGTGGTATGTTTCTAGGAGAGTTTCGTCAAAAGATTCAAACGTCTTTTTTTCGCTGTGGTTGATAAGAAGTCTTTTTGCTATCGTAAAAAGATAAGCAAGGGGTGACTTCTCGGGTTCATATGATGCTAATGCTTCATAAAACTTAAGAAAAGTCTGCTGACTTATATCCACAGCAAGCTCTTTATCATGACATTTAGAGATAACGTATCTGTACAGAGGAACATATAACGCTTGGTAAACGGATCCAAAAGCCTCTTTGTCTCCACTTTTTGCTTGTAGAATAAGCTTTTTAAGCGCACTATGGTCCCCTGTACTTACTATAACAGACGAAGAATTATTTTGTGACAGCATCGATACCAGGTAGTGTACCAGATTCTACTATGTATAAAGCAAAAAATAGTGTGTATTAAAAATTATACTCATCGAAATAAAAGTCAACAAATACATGAAAATATTGACTTTAATGTTAAAGTGTGCTATTCTATAAACAGCTCTTTGACTTTTGTTTTAGTGTTTTTAGTTCATTAGACTCTAGCAGAAAGTGTCATTTTTATTCATATTTTAAAGTGTAAGAAGTTTTTAAAAATGGCAGTTGGGTAAGAATACATTTTCTGCTGGGGTTTAATTGAACTAATCAGTTCTCACAACAGCACTAGGAGAAGATGATGCCGGTTACTCCGATCACATCAAATCAAATTGTCCGCACAGCGGACATTGTTTGCGTCCCAATGCGGGATGCAGTAACGACCGTACTCGTTGAAGCTCCTTTTGAGGGAGATATTCTCCAAAAGAAAATCATTGAGAGTGGCGGTGCCTTTCAGGACTTTTTGCGTCCTTCACTGGAGCAACTTATACGTCGAGCGCTCCTGCAATTCTCGGGTGTAAAACACACTGCTGTTGATGACCTTGAGAAGTACGTTTCCGAAGTTTTTGATGGCACCGTGAGTCTCACAGGTATTCCATTCCCTGAAAAGAAAGGTTTCCTTGCGTACATGGTACGACCAGACGGCTTGGATGAAGACTTTGCTTTGGCACAGATCATCAAACGTTTCAATGTCGGCAAGTACACGCGCATGTCGCCAGTTGCACAGCATATCAATCGCAAAGCTGAACAGAAGCGACCGCAAGGTACCTATGTCTTTGCCCATGTTGGCGGTGATGAGCCAGATAAAAAGCATCTCGGCAAGTCTTACGATGATTCGATCGCCCAAAAAATGATCTTTGCCGGTGGGCTTGATTATTTGCTCATGACTGGTTACCACATGTGGAAGCATGAGAAGTGGATGGATGTGAAAGGTTGGACTCGTACGTCATCAGTGTGGTCCGATGGCGGCACGGTGGACGGGTGCTTCCGCTCCGACTATCGGAAGTTGGGCTTGGACGGCGTCGGTCGTGACTCTCGCGGTGCTTTTGCTGGTCCTCGTGAGCTGTTTCTGGGTTAATTACCCTTTTACCTTGTATCTTTTACACTTCTGTATTAGATATGAAAAGCCCCGTGCTTGTCGCGGGGCTTTTTTGTATACTAAAAATGGTGATTGTAAAATCGATCATATATTTTGATAACGATTTATCGCTGTAAGAAACTGCCTCTATCATACTACGCATGAATATGCGACACATTGCTCCCGATGGAGGAGAGAATACAGAGTGATTGGGAACAGTCTCTCGGTGAATGGACGGTATGACAGAGAACGAGTGTGGTCCGATGGCAACACGGTGAACGGGTACTTCAACTCCGACAATCGGAAGTTGTACTTGGACAACGACAGTCGTGACAATCGCAATGCTAATGCTGGTCCTCGTGAGAAGTCTCTTCATAAAGTACGACAACTTTGTTGTCGTACTTTATGTTTGTAAATACTTCAACCAACCATTGAGTTGCTTAGAGGTTTCGATAAGAAGTTCTTCAATTCGCAAGTATATCTTTTGGTCGATTATTTTTAGCTCGTGCTCCATTCGTACGAGGTGCTTTAAAACTTCAAGTGAAGTTCTTGCTCGCTGGAGAGGTATTTGTTTTTGTGCTTTTGGTGATAACGAGGCAGTGATGATATCACGAAGTGTGAGGAGTGCTATGCTTTCTATTTCCGCATGAATACCCAGCTTATCTCTCTTGGTTAATTTGTTTCCAGTTTGATAGAGACTCGCATATACTTGTTTCATTGTATGCAAGATCACAATGTCAGTATTGCTTCGGGGGGGGGGTCGCGCTCAGAGTGTGTTCCATGAAGTCATCAGTGTAACAAATATATTTGGTGCATGGAATGAGTTTAAAAGTGGTAAGAGAAAAAAGTGCGATGTAGCAGAATTTGAACTTCACCTTGAAGAAAATATCTTTAGGTTACATGGTGAGCTTAGTACGAGAACATACAAGCATGATCCGTACGAAGACTTTTATGTGTGTGATCCAAAGAGAAGACATATCCATAAGGCGAGTCTGAGAGATAGGGTAGTACATCAAGCACTTTTTAGAGTTTTGTACTCAATTTTTGATAAGCATTTTATCTATGACTCGTATTCGTCACGAAATGATAAAGGGACACACAAAGGTGTCATTCGGCTACGGGATGCCGTGAGAAAAGTGAGTGGTAATTGGAAGAAAAAAGCATGGACACTCAAGTGTGATGTGAGGAAGTTCTTTGATAGCATTGACCACACACTCTTGCGAGAGCTCATTGTACAAAAAGTTACATGCGCAGATACTCTATGGCTTATTGATAGTGTCTTTGCTAGTTTTGAAAAAGAGAAAAGTAAAGGATTGCCACTTGGAAATGTGACAAGTCAGTTATTTGCGAATATCTACTTGAATGAACTCGATCAGTATGCAAAGCATGTATTGAAAGCGAAGCATTACTTCAGATATTCTGATGACTTTGTGATTGTGCATCATGACAGAAAGTTTCTAGAGAACTGTATCTTGGGCGTGATGCAATTCCTCGAAGATACATTGCACTTAAAGCTTCATCCTCATAAAGTAGAAATTAGGAAAGTGTCACAAGGAATAGATTTTCTCGGATATGTTGTACTCCCTTATGCTATTGTCGTACGAACGAAGACAAAAAGAAGGATCAGGAGGAAGGTGAAAGAGAGGATACTTGCTTACAAGAATGGGCAAGTTTCAAAAGAGACTTTTAGGTCTATGATTAGTTCGTATCTTGGAGTTTTTTCGTATGCGAGGGCGAGGAAGGCAGTAGGATTTTTGGAGAAAATAAGAAATTATTTTGTGACAGCATCGATACCAGGTAGTGTACCAGATGAAAGGAAGTCAAGCATCGCTCCTCCACCTAAAGATACGAAATTGAATTTTTGGAGAAGTCCAAGTTTATGTGCAACAGTGACCGTATCTCCTCCTCCAATATATGAAGTTGTTGTGGAGTTCGCTAGATTAGTAAGAATATGTTCACTTCCTGCTAGCCACCCTTTTTCATAGAGACCAAGTGGTCCGTTTACAATTACGGTATTTGATACTGCTACAAGTTTATTCACAAGGTCTACCGTGTCTTGACCGCAGTCAACTACTATCCCATCTTTTGGTATTGAGCGCACTAACGCTTTGTCGCCATTTTCTAAAATGACGTCTATAGGAGTAATAAGAAGCGGATGGTTACTAAAGTTTTCTGGAAGCTTATACTGTGGATCATAAAGACTTTTCCCTATTTCAATACCCTGCTCATGCCAAATATTATGTACCATTGCTCCTCCTACGAATACTTTAACACCTTTGTCGAGATATTTTTTGATAAGTTCAAGCTTGGTGGATATTTTTGCACCACCTATGATAAGAAGTGCTGGTTGGATTGGAGTGAGAGCTTTTGTGAGGTTTTCAAGTTCTCGTTCAAATGTTGGTCCGAAGTAAGAAAGTCTCTTCTGTGCGAGCGCTACCACACTTGCATGAGTTCTATGAGCAACAGAAAAAGCATCGTTAATGAAGATGTCTCCTAGCGTTGCGAAAGAGTCACCAAGAGTAGAAAGATTTTCGGTTTCTCCTTTGAATAAACGCACATTTTCAAGAAGAAGAGCATCTCCTTCTTTAAGTTCATGGGATGATGTTTCAAGGATACTAAAATCAAGTGATGGGTTAAAGCTGATGCAAGGAAGATTTTTTGTAATATGATAGGTTATATCACTTAAACTTTCACCTTTTTCACCGAAATGAGTAAGGAGAATTATTTTTGCACCAGAGCTCGAAAGGTGTTGTAAAAATGGAACACTAACGTCAAATCTACTTGTATCGGTTATTTGACCATTGTTCATAGGGAGATTCCAATCAACTCGTACAATAACACGCTTACCTTTGAGTGTTCGTAAATCAGGGAGCACATGTTCTTGCCACGATGAGTTCATATATAAAAAATAAGTAAGTAAGTAATAATTTAACGTAGACGTGACGCAGTAAGAATATCCATAAGTGAAGTAACTTCTTGAGATGCTCTTCCAATTAATAATCCATCAACTCCCCCCTCTTCTAGGAAAGTTTTGGCAGTATCTTTGGTTACTGCTCCACCATAAAGAATGTGCACTTTTTTCGCATAATCAATGCCAGCAAGTGACGAAAGTGCGCGTCTTAGTGCTATCACTGCTTCAAAACATTCCTCTGCTGTTGCTGGTTCTTTAGAGCCTATTGCCCATACTGGTTCATAAGCAATAATTAATTCCTTAAATAACTCACGCTTCACATCTATAAGAGTTCGTTTTAAATCATTTTCAAGTTCCTCGAGATATTTTCCTTCTTTATCTCGCGTATGTTCACCGACACAAAGAATAGTTGTAAATTGTATAGAAAGACATGCAAGTACCTTTTCTCTTCGCTCTACTTCTGTTTCTCCACGAGCTCGTACTTCACTATGCCCAATTATCGTAAAAGCTGCGCCACCTGTTGCTAGTTGAGAAGGAATCGTAGTACCCGTTATTTGTCCGAATGTTGTGCCATGCACAGTTTCTGCTCCAATGTAGCCATGTTTTGCTAGACCTGAGAGTGTTGGAATAAAAATATCAGGCACTGCAAGATAGTAACTTTTCTTCGGAAGTTTTGTTTTTGAGGAAAGAATTTTTTTCTCAAGTTGTTTAATAAATTTTATTCCATCTTCGAGTGTTTTTGGAGTCGATTTCCAATTACCTACAATGATTGGTGCAGTGCGTTTTATCATGAAGATGAGTATAGCATGTACTTTTTTCTACAATACACAATAGTAGTAAGCAAAATGCTTCGGTAAAGTGTTATACTACAAGATACTATGCAAGATCAAAATCCTTATGCTGCAGCAGATAATGCTCTTCCAGAACCTGCCCTTACTTCATCACTTTTTTCAAATGAAGAACAGGTCCAAACTCCAGCTCCAGCTCCAGCTCCAGCTCCAGCTCCAACTCCAACTCCAACTCCAACTCCAACTCCAACAGTATCATCGGTACCGTCCACTCCTTTTGCTTCGTCTTTTGCTTCGTCTTTTGCATCCCCCCTTCCAGAAAATGATGTACAACCAAAAATTACTTCTGTAAAGCCAGGATTTTTCTCTCATACGTTTTCTGGAATTATTCAATTCTTTGCACATCACAAAACGTACACTGCATTTTTATTTGTCATGGTCACATTAGTTGTTTTTTATACGATGTTTTCTGCTCCAAAAATAGATAAGGAATTATTTCCTGTTACTTTAGGAGAGATCAAGCAATACGTAAAAGTTACCGGACAAGTAGAAGCTTCCAAAGATGCCAATCTTTCATTTCAGACAAATGGCCAAGTTTCTTTTGTTGGTGTAAAGGTTGGAGATACCATCACGCAAGGAAAAGTTTTAGCAACACTTTCTGCAGGCGACGCACATGCTGTAGTCCTACAAGCAGAGGCGAACCTAGGAAGTGCACAAGCGACACTGTCTCAGCTACAACAGGGTGCCAGAAAAGAAGAAGTTGCGTTAAAGGAACAAACAGTAACCAACACAAAAAGTAGTCTTGATCAAGCATACTACGCCTTACCTGACACCATACAAAACGTAGACGCAACAACAGCAGATGTTATAAAAAATAAATTCTCATCACTTTTTGTACTAAATAACAGCAAGTACATTCTTTCATTTAGTTCATGTGACCAACGTCTTCAAAGAAACATTGAAGAAAAGCGCACGACTCTTGAAAATGTCTTGGCTGATTTTCAGACTAAAAGTTCTTTGGTTTCTACTATTTCTTCCACAAAAACAATTGACGCCACCTTTGAGTCTGCGTACCAATCCGCAATCATGACAAACGACCTTGTGAATGCAGTTTCTAACCTCCTCCTTTCTTCATGTAGTATAACTAACAGCAACCTTGACTCATATCGAACTACACTTTCTGTTGTCAAAACAACAATGACATCTCTTTTTTCTGACATCACTGTAAAACGTAGTACTCTCCTTTCCGCAAAAAATGCTTTTAACCAAGCGACACGAGACCTTGAGCTTACAAAAGCAGGCACTGATCCATATAAAATAAAAGCACAGACAGCACTCGTCACACAAGCGCGAGCCCAAGTTGCTACTGCACGACTTAGTCTCTCAAAAACAATTCTTAATGCACCATTTTCAGGTGTTGTCACTATGGTCAACCTTTCTGAAGGCGAGACAGTGAGTGCTGCAAAAACTATTATTACCATGATTGCACTGGACGGTTTTGAGATTGAAGCAAAAGTTCCTGAGATTGATATTGCAAAAATAAAAGGAGGAGCGAGTGCACAAGTAACATTAGACGCATATGGCAAAGACGTATTCTTTCCAGCGAACGTGACACGTATTAACCCGAGTGCCACCATGGAAGGATCGGTTCCTATGTATAAAGTCATTGTCACTTTTGTCGGGAGCGATGCTCGTATCAAGCAAGGTATGACTGCAAATGTGCAAGTGCTCACCGACAGCAAGATACAAACAATCGCCATCCCATCACGATTTGTAAAAATTATAAATGGAGAACGAGGTACAGTATCAGTACTTACTTCGGGCAAAGAAGAACTGCGTGATGTGACACTCGGAGTGCGGGGTGATGATGGTCTCATTGAGATCAGAAGTGGTCTTGTGGAAGGGGATACCATTGTTTCGCCAAAGACAGGTACACGTGGATCACAAAAGCAAACTAACTAAGTTAACGTATGAAGCAACTTTTTAATACACTCTCTTTAGGATTTTTCCTTGCTCTTCGTCAGGTGACGCGTGGGAGTAAGTGGGCAACAGGTTTGATTGTATTTATCATGATGCTGACGTTCCTCAATCTCGTGGCAACGAGTGGTATTTTGGTGGGGATAGTGGATGGAGCCGCGAGAGCATTCAAAGAACAGTGGTCAGGAGACTTATTTATTGAAACAAGAAGTGAAAATGACTACATTAAACACACAGGTGACATCATAAGTGTGCTCTCTTCATTTCCACAAATACAAAGCTTTTCCCCTCGTACAATAGCTGGTGCAAAAATAGAAGCGAACTGGTGGGAAAAAAGAAAACAAAGCGATGAGAATTCTGTGTCCAACCAAATTGCAGGAGTTGATCCAGAAAAAGAAGACGCAACCACCTTTTTGTCTAAGGCAATAGTTGAGGGTGAATGGCTTCGTAAAGATGACACACGAGGCATCGTGCTCGGGTCTGGGTACTTAGCAAAGTATTCTAGGGTACGGGACCTTGTGGCACTCCTTAAAGACATACAACCAGGAGATACTGTGCGGGTAACAGTAAGTGCTAAAAAATCTCTCGTTACTGCAGAACAAAATTTTTCGGTCAATCCAGACTTAACATCAACAGGATCGATTTCACAGGATTTTATTGTTCGAGGCATTCTTGATTCAAAGGTACAGTTTGTTACATCTCGTGCGTATATCTTGGATAGTGAACTTAAGAAGATGTTGGGTAAAAATGACGGAGAAGTTTCTGAGATAGCCATTCTGTTGAAGCCCGGAGTTGATCCATATGATGTAAAGACCCCACTTCTTAATAACGGCTTTGCAGAATACGCAAAAATAAATACTGCACAAGAAGGTTCACCAGAATTTTTGGTAAATATAAAATTATTTTTTGGTATCATTGGTTCTATTTTGGGTTCCATTTCGGTCGTGGTTGGTCTCATTACTATTTTTGTTATTATTTATATCAATGCGCTCACCAGGAAACGACAGATCGGTATCATGAAGGCAATAGGAGTGAGTGAATTTGCAATAGAATTTAGTTACATTTGTCAGGCACTTTTCTATGTTATTTTCGGCTCATTACTTGCTAGTGGTATTATCTTTTCTATCATCAAACCACTCCTTGAAGCACACCCAATTGACACTCCTTTTGCAAAAATTGTACTATCAGCTGAGCCACTTTCAGTTGCACTAAAATTTGCTCTCGTGTCCGCTATTTCTATTTTTGCGGGGTATTTACCAGCGAGAATTATTGTCAACACAAACACGCTTAATGCCATTTTAGGAAGAAATAAATAATCAATATGTCAGAAAAAAAACTTATTATCGAAGCTCAAGGGATCACAAAAAGTTTTGTGGATGGAAGTACGACCACGCAAATTTTAAAAGGTGTTAATCTCTTGGTAGAGAATGGAGAGTTTGTAGCCATCATGGGCAGAAGTGGTGCAGGAAAGTCTACCCTTCTTTATCAATTGTCTCTTTTAGATACCCCAACAAGTGGCTCTATTACCTTAGATCGGCAGCTCATAGATACTTTAAGTAACTCTGAAAAAACAAAATTTAGATTATATGAACTTGGATATGTCTTTCAGGATTATTCACTTTTACCTGAACTTACCGCAATAGAAAATGTCATGGTTCCTCTTCTTATGCAAGGTGTGAGTAAACGTAATGCAAAGGATCTTGCGCATACGGCGCTCTCTAGTGTGGATCTTGCGCAACGAGAGAATAATCTTCCATCAGAGCTTTCTGGTGGAGAGCAACAGCGTGTGTCTATTGCTCGTGCCATTATCCATAAACCAAAAATTATTTTTGCAGATGAGCCAACAGCTAACCTCGATCTCGCCTCTTCTCAGACAGTGATGGGTATTTTTACAAAATTAAACAAAGAAAATGGCATGACCATAGTGATGGTGACCCACGAAGAAGATTATGGAAAAATGGCAGACAGAATCGTGAGACTATCAGATGGAAAAGTTGTGTAGGTATAGGGTTACAACATATTTAAATAAGTTTGTAGTATAAAATAAGAAATTAGGCAGGCCGTTGGCCTGCCTAATTTCTTAGCTCTCGTTATATATTGAAAAAAGAACAAAATGTTCACGTATCGTAATGGGCAGTGGCTGTGTAGAGATTTATTCTTAATTTCATTGTAATTAAGAATAAAGCTATTACTGTTGTGGTAGTACCATTTGAGTTGCTTTACATTCGTTCCCAAGGAAAGACTTGATGTAAGTTGGACACTGAAGATTAACTTCTTTTTCCACACCTTCTTTACCAACTCTAAAGGTGCACGAAACATAGCCATTGTTATCTGTATCTACTCCTTGGCAGATCTCACCTAAGACAGTGTATTCTTTATATACTTTTTCTATGTAGAGATGTCCGACTTTTGCAGCACGAGTGGCACGAATGTTATTTTTAAATGTCGTGCCTGCGATATAGAGGTACCCGAGCGCAATAACCACGAAGATCACCAAGAAGCTGTAGAAATATTTTTTCATATGATAAGTGTACTGCAAGAGCGTGTTAAGCGCAAAAAAATGCCGAAACAAGAGAGTGTCGCTTCCACCATCCTTTTAAAAAATGATACACTAGCATCATTAACCATGAATAAAGAAATTCTCGAAGACTTACTCGCAAAAGCCGTGCATGCACCATCTGGTGAAAACACACAACCTTGGAGATTTGAGGTAACTCAGGATTTTCATATTTTTCTCTACAACATTCAGAGTCGAGATACTTCTACATATAACCTTGATAATAGAGGTGCCTTTGTCGGCTTTGGGGCTCTTATTGAAAACATAACCATACTTTCTTCATCATATGGTTTTACAGCAGAGACTTCTTTTTTTCCAAAAAGTGATGAAGCTACATGTATCGCGGAGATTGTTTTTAAGGACTCACCACCAACCCCTCACCCTCTTGAGAAGTATATCCTTGAAAGACATTCAAACAGAGAAGAATATCTCCCTGCTACTTTTTCTCAAGATTTTATAGCATCCATTAAGCAGTTGACGGAAGACGATCCATCACTAAAAATACACATCACAACCTCTGCATCAGAAATAAGAACTTTAAGTAAAGCTTTAAGTGTGAATGATTTTCTTATTCTTCATAACAATGTACTCGGTAAATTCTTCTTTTCGCATATCATTTGGACTAAAGCTGAACTTATTCGCCATAAAATAGGATTTTATTTACCAACTTTCGGCCTTAGTTTTTTTGATCGTATAGGAATAAGGTTTTTACGAATGACTTTGCTACGTAAACTTTCACGCTTATTTTCTCTTCCCTATTACACTGCATATAAAAGTGCAAAAAAGATAGCAACTGCATCACTTATAGGCTGTATTACAATTTCTTTAGATACCCCAGAAGCTTTTATTTCAGTAGGGCGGATGCTTCAGCGTGCATGGCTCACTTCTTCACAACGGAGGTACAGCTTCCAAGCTTTCGGAATCACTTTGCTTTATCAAGCTCTTTCTCCTTTACATCACGTCCGTATTTTTGATGCATTAGAAAAAGAAAAAATTAACCAAATGTATACAACTGTACAAGGTGTATATCAATTAGATAAAGAAATTCCCTGTATGATGTTTCGAATAGGAAAAGCAAAGAATCCTGTAATGAAATCAGAGAAAATGAATCCAAAAATAACATATATTTAGAAAGGTCAGTAGCGGGGATAATTCTCCTAGGGATATTCCTACTTCTTTTTGTACTTCTCTACAAGCAGTGTCCACAGGACTCTCATATTTTTTAATTCCCCCACCAAGCAGACCGTAGGCATAGCCATATGTTGTTTTGATTAAGAGCATTTCATCACCACATCGTATAATAACTTTTGCGCCACATGTTTTTGGTGAAGTTATATACCACCATGATCGCATCATAATAATTAAAAGAGGTCTACAAAGTTTTATAACAGCCTGCATGTTACTTGAGAATAAATCTTATTGAGGTAGCACCATCTGCGTTACCTTACATTCGTTCCCGAGGAAGCTCTTGATGTAAGTTGGACACTGAAGATTAATTTCTTTCCCCATACCCTCTTTGCCAACTCTAAAGGTGCACGAAACATAGCCATTGTGATCTGTATCTACTCCTTGGCAGGTCTCACCGAGAATTGTGTATTCTTTATATACTTTTGTAATGTATTTGTGTCCAATTATCTTTACACTATTCGCTCGAGTATCATTATGTAAAAAAAGAGCGACGCTATGTGTCGCTCCATGGTTGGTGTTCCAGTAATTAGCAATTTGGATTTGATATTAAATCCCTGTACCAGAATCCTTTGTACTTTGCATACAAGGTGGGATATGTTGCACGAAAGTATATGATTTCATCCTGCTTACTTTTTTGTATGAGATCCTCAACTTTTTTGGAAAGTGAACCTTTCCACTTTGTGTACACTGAAATATGAGGAGTATAGTTCTCAGGAATTTTTTCGCGAAGTTCTCCGCCTATAGCTTTTATTTGTTGTCGGAAGAGTTGAACTCTTTTAGAAAAAATTTCATCCTCACTTCCTTCGTCCCCGTCTTTTCTCATAACACTAACAGGAAAGTGGATGATGGTATCACCCTCGAACTGCATACTGGAAAGTCCTTGCATATAAAATACTGTCGAGTTTACAATGCTGGTACTCTTTAGTGTTGATAGGGCACATTCCAAGTTAATATGAGAGGCTGTCTCATAATCAGTATGAAATGGAGGAACAAGTGTGATATGCACCTCAGTGAGAGGATTCTTATACTGAAAAAGTAATACTTCGATCTGTTGCTTGTAGTAGTTCACTCGTTTGAGCACCTCACGACGTACTACGGTTAGCCCTAGGTAACAAGAGATGACACTACTTTTTTGATTTTCCATGATGTTCTCCTTGTCTTTGGATTGTACAGAACGTTTGTAACTAGACTAACAAAGATACGTTGCTACTGCAAGAATAACTACATACCATAAGCGTCTTTAATTTGCAGTCGAAATAAAAATAGCCGCACACCTTGTGGGATGTGCGGCATTCTTATCTAAAGTACTCTGTGAGTTTTAGTTCGCAGAGTACTCGACTCTACTCCAACATGGCTTCCCGTTGAATTCGACTTCCTCTGACATCTCTACTTCTTGCAACAAGCATCGAATGGCATACTTTTTTTGTGGTGAGGTGTTGGTAACAAAAACAACCTTTCCTTCTCGTAGATTAACTTCAAGAATTGAGTCGTAGAGAAAAGCTGTAGGTATTTTTCTTTCCCGATGAGAATGGTAATGTATCTACCATCAGGTGATATTGTAGTTTTCAGCTTGTCTACTAAGAAAGCCATGATCACTCGCTCAAAACTATGTTCATTTGGCTTGCGAAGTAGATCAATAACTGCTTCTAAGGAAGCAATTTCCCAATCTGGATACTTAGGTAAAGGGCAGAAGCTTGCGATTCTTTCCTTATTACGAATCGGTAGGTCAACCAAATCGCAGTTATAAACATTGCCACTGTTGTACTTACGGTGATCGCATCCACCACAAGAGTTAATCAAACCAAGGATTCTAGACATAATAATCTCCAAAAAGTTAAGGAACAAAGGAATCTAAGTTTCTACATAAAAATACATATTTTTATGTAGAAACTTACCCCGTAATCTACCACTCTACAAAAAAACTTGCAATTTCTAAGAATCGTTATATAATAGTATTTGTATCTGGATGTGAAATGTGTCTTTTTGTGAGTCGGCCTAGCGCCGGCCATTTTTATTGCCAAATTAATAAAAAAGTCTTTATGTATTGTGTATTTTTGGATTCTGTGTCCACTAATAACTAATAACTAATAACTAATAACTATCACCATGTTAGACATCAAAGCCCTAAAAGTTGCTCTTGAACAACTAGAACAAGAGAAGAAAATTTCTCATGAAAAAGTAGTAGACGCAGTTGAGAAATCTCTCGCCGCAGCATATCAAAAAGAATACGGTAAGCGTGGACAGATTGTGCGCTGCCAGATTAACTTCGAAACTGGTGAAACTAATTTCGAACAAGTGAAGATTGTTGTTGATGAATCAACAGTGCGTATGCCTGTAGAAGGAGAAGTTGAAGAAGTTGTACCATTTGGAGGATACCATCAGACATACCAGCCAGAAGAAGTGGTCGAAGGGTTGCTCCCACGTTATAACGAAGAGCGTCATATCTTGCTTTCAACTGCCAAGCTTCTCAAGAAGAATGCTTTACTTGATGAAGAGATAATTTTCCCACTGGACAATCAAGATGACTTCGGTCGCATTGCAGCTCAGACTGCGAAGCAAGTGATTGTACAAAAACTCCGTGAAGCAGAGCGTGAAAGTATTGTTGGTGAATTCACTGACAAAGAAAATACTATTGTTTCTGGAATTGTACAACGTATTGAGCGTTCAACTGCGTTCATTGACCTTGGACGCACAACAGCGATTCTTCCTTTTGAAGAGCAGATTCAGTCAGAGCGACTTCGTCCTGGAGAACGAGTACGTGCATATCTTTTTTCTATTGAAGAAGGATTCCGAGGACTTTCTATCCGTCTTTCACGTTCGCATCCAAAATTCTTAATTGAACTTTTCAAAAATGAAAGCCAAGAAATCGCGCAAGGTGTCGTAGAAATAGTAGCAGTAGCTCGTGAACCAGGAAGCCGTTCTAAGATTGCTGTAAAAAGTAATGACGAACGAGTTGATCCAATTGGAGCATGTGTGGGTCAGCGTGGTGTTAGAGTGTCTGCTATTACTGAAGAATTATCAGGTGAAAAGATAGATGTGATCGAGTGGTCACCTGATGCCCGTCGTTTCATCGCAACAGCACTTTCCCCTGCTAAAGCACTCTCAATTGAACTTAATGAAAGTGAGAAAAAAGCAACAGTCACCGTTGCTCCTGAGGAACAGTCTCTCGCAATCGGTAAAGGTGGACAGAACGTTCGTCTCGCTGCCAAGTTAACTGGCTGGAAGATCGATATCGTTTCAGGTGGTGAAATGATCGCAGAAGCAGATGAAGCTGGTATACTCACAACTGCAAACGGTGTCGCTGATGAAACGATAGCAGAAGAAGCAGCTGTTGTACTTGAAGCATTCAATAGTACTGATAGTGAAGCACCAAAGAATACTGAAGTGGAAAATGTTGTTGAAGAAACTGTTATAACATCCGAGGTTGTGGATGTTACCTCTGAAGGAGAAATGGTTGTTGAGTCAACTGACTTAAAGGAAACAAAATAATAGTGTAAAATAAATTTAATATTAACATACATTATCTATGAATTTACTCCACGATATTACACCAGGAAAAAAGATTCCAAATGAAATTAACGTTATTGTTGAAATCAACAAAGGCTCAAAGAATAAGTATGAGCTTGATAAAGAGACAGGTCTCATTATGCTTGACCGCGTGATGTACACTTCACAAGATTATCCATTTGACTATGGGTTTGTACCACAGACTCATTGGCACGATGGAGACCCACTGGACGTTGTGCTTCTCACAACTCATCCGCTTGTACCAGGGCTTCTCTTAGCAGCTCGTCCTGTCGGAGTCTTCGACATGATTGATGATGGAGAAAGTGATGCTAAGATTTTAGCTGTCCCTGTTAAGGACCCACGGTTTAATGACATTAGAGATCTAAGTGATGTGAATCCTCACACCATTGAAGAGATAAAGCATTTCTTCGAGACCTATAAGCAGATACAGAAGAAAGAAGTAACTATTCCAACTATTCGTGGAGCAAAAGAAGCAATGGAGGTTGTTCTTGAGGGTGTTGAATTATATAAGAAAGAATTTAATAAATAATTAATTATAGTAGTTTTTGCAAGTAACTGTGTGTACTATCTAGAATACTAGTATTTTGTTACAGTCTACAAGCTAAAGGCTACAGTCTACCCACATATGAAGATAGAAAAAAAAGATCTCCCAAAAGGAGAGGTAGAGTTTAAGGTTATCGTTGATGCTGATGAATTTGCAACATATCATGCAAAAGGTCTTGTTGCTATCCAGCAAGCCGTTGAAGTCGATGGTTTCCGAAAAGGAAATGCACCAGAAAATCTTATCATCAAGAAGTATGGGGATATGATTATTTTAGAAGAAATGGCCAACCTGGCACTCCGTGCTGCATATGTAAAAGCTGTTGAAGAACACAAGATATCCCCTATTTCTGAGCCAAAAGTTACCATCACAAAGATTGCAAAAGGAAACCCACTTGAACTCACTATTGTTGTTCCTGTACTTCCAGAAGTTGCTCTTCCTAAGTACAAGAAGATTGCAGCTGAAGCAGTGAAGGATGGTGAAAAAGTCGAAGTGACTGACAAGGATATTGAAGATGTACTTTTGGAACTCCGTAAAGGAAGAGCTAACAAGCATGACCATGATCACGCGCATGATCATGAAGGTCACGACCATAAAGACCATGATCATTCTCATAACGACGCAAAGAAAGAAGGAAGTGTAAAAGATAAAGAAAAAGAAGTAATTCTACCAGAGTTAAATGATGAGTTTGCACAGAGTTTTGGGGATAGTTTTAAGAATCTTGGAGACCTCAAAGCAAAAGTTGAGGAGAATCTTAAGCTTGAAAAAAAGCAAAAGCTTCGTGAAAAAAGAAGGAGTGCAATTATGGAAAAACTGATTGCAGAAACTACAACTGAACTCCCGCAAGTGATGATTGAGAGTGAATTAAACACCATGCTTGCCCAGATGAAAGGTGACATCACTCGCTTCGGAGGTACATGGGAAGAGTATCTTACTCATACTAAGAAGACAGAAGATGAGATCAAAGCGGATTGGAAGGATGACGCACACAAGCGTGCACTCAGTCAGCTTATCCTTCACAAGATCGCGCTCGCTGAGAAGCTGGGGGCAACAGAAGAAGAGGTAGAGGTAGAGCTTGTGAGATTACTTGCAACAGTACAGGACGCAGATGAGGAACGGGCGAAAGCGTATCTCTATCAAGCGCTTACCAACGAAAAGGTTCTCAAGTTCCTAGAAAGCACCGAGGCATAATTTGGTGTACACAAATTCGCATTCATCTCGAAGAGCGACGAAGATGTCTGTAGCCAGCAGGCGAAGACCAAATT
>JAYUCW010000003.1:0-16689 GCA_043740125.1 Minisyncoccota bacterium | reverse complement strand
CTTAGTACCTAAGTACTTTGGTTTACTGTCTGTTAGGTTTTTTGCCGAACCTGCGGCTTTTCTTGTTGCCATAGCGTATACTTAATGAATATTATATGTGGTTCAGTATACAAGAATATCTAAAAAAAATCAATAGCAGACTAACTTTTGTTGATATTTTGAGCCTTTTTACGACACTTATGTTTATTCTTACTCTTCTTTTTTATATTCAGTATCAAGAATACAAAAATAGAAAAGATGTTATCTATCATGTAGCAGTAGGGGATGTGATAGGGGTGTCAGATGGAAACACTACTCATGGAGTAACTGATGCTCGACCTTTTGGAAGCATGAAAGGGAAGACGTACACCTTCAGCTGGTGCCAAGGGTCAAGTAGAATCTCTTCCAAAAACAAGATATATTTTGCAAATGAAGAAGAGGCGAAGGGTAGAGGAAGGGCGTTATCGAAGATGTGTAAGAAGTAGCAAGGGGCAGCAGATTGTCAGACAAACAGACAACAGATGGATACAATTCTGTATTGTGCTAGTCTGTTGTCTTTCAGTCTGATGTCTGTCATCGCCTTCCTGTGCATAACTACTCTCCACTTTCTACTTTCCTCATGCTACGCTCTAGTTATGGCCGAAACAAAAACCCACAAAAAAGAAATCAAGAAACCAAAGAAGGTGAAAGCAAAATAAATTCAGAAGCAAACATTTACTAATGTGTTGTGTGTACTACATAAGAAAAGAAAAATGCCGCAAGCGTTGCTTGCGGCATTTGTTAGAGTGTATCCGCTTTAAGGATACTTCGTTGGAACTTTATTCAGGGTTGATTGGTGCAGTAGTTGTTCCACTTCGGTGTTTCAACATCATCATGACTAAGGTCATGATAGGAGGAATAAAAAGCATCAAAAAGACCTCTATGCTGAACATTTTGCTTGTGATGAGCGTGGATCCAGTGTAGGTCATTACACATAACCCAATGAAGATTGCAAGGTAGTGGTAGCTACGGACCACAAGATCAAGAGTGTAGCGTACAACTGGTGAAAAAACCATGTAGGCGCTCCCGGCAAATGCAATCATGAACCCCCAAATGAGAAGCATATAAATGTACTCATTTGCAAGATCAAGTTGATCATTTTTCCAAAGAGCGAAAATGGCAACACCAAAGGCTACCATCACTATCCCTAGACTAAAGCAGGTTTCAATAAACACTGCTGTCAAGAATTTCTTTTGCTTCATTTCAGATCACCTTTGAGGTTGATTAACGGTTGAGATATTTTGACTTAATTCGGTAAGCAAAGAAAAAGGCAACAAAGCCAAGTCCGACAAAAAGCGAACCAAAAATGATGAGCCACTTGCCGTAAAAGAAAAAAATGATACCGAGACCGAGCAAGACGCACATAAGTGTACTTTGATGGTCATGACATAATTCTCTTGCCATTGTTTGATTTCGTTCACTTCATTACTCCTTGAGTTTTGTAGTTAACTGGTTGGTCAGGGTCATTAGGTACCCAGTGTTTGTTATTTGCTTGTTCCTTCGCAGCAAAGTAAATAAGCCACAAGGAAAGTGCAAACATCAAAAACAGAAAACATGCAAATGCCGCCTTGTGTGGCGCAATTGCGTACAAAAAGCGAATCAAGTTATCACTACCAGCTAACACTATGAGAGCGACTGTTAGTATTGTGACAACCTCTGCCATCATGAAGGCAGATTTTTTCACCTCGTTGAATTGGTAGTTTCTGAATTCTCCTGCGGTCATGCTTTTCTTCATGTAAGACTCCTTTAAAAGGTTAGTGTAAAAGTGCAAAATTGTCCAATACTATTATACACCAGTATAATAGTAATGTCAATATTTACATAATATTAAAATATTGTAATTAAATAATGCAATTTGCTCTGATAAACAATAGGCTGGTAAACTTTGGCTAATGGCTAATGGCTAATGGCTAATGGCTAATGGCTAATGGCTAATGGCTAATGGCTAATGGCTAAGTTGGTCGACGCCTGCTGGCTTACGACATCTTCGCGGCCGAGCCGTCTCGAGCTAATGGCTAGGCTCTGGTATACTACTCTCACTATTTATCAACTCTACTTTCCATTTTCCACACTCTACCT
Source organism: Minisyncoccota bacterium (assembly GCA_043740125.1). Classification (GTDB taxonomy): domain Bacteria; phylum Patescibacteriota; class Minisyncoccia; order Phycocordibacterales; family UBA5272; genus UBA11704. Next base: position 14,592 of record JAYUCW010000003.1, on the reverse strand, counting down.
ATGCTCCTTTCTCCGCGCTTAGATGAAGCCCTTAAACTGGCTTCACACCTTCATCGTTCACAAGTTCGTAAAGACAGTCTACAAACACCGTACATCAGTCATCTTGTTGGTGTTGCTATATTAATTGCCTCTGTTACTGATGATGAAGATGTAATCATCGCAGGACTTCTCCATGACTCACTTGAAGATGTGCCACACTATTCTTATGATCAACTAGTTATCGACTGTGGAGAACGTGTCGCAGGCATTGTAGTTCATGTCACTGAGCCACTTGATGCGAATAAGAGCGATGAAGATCAGCTACCATGGCTTACTCGAAAAGAATTCTATTTAGACAAACTACGAAGTGGGGGTGTAGAAAGTGCGATAGTCTCAGCGGCTGATAAGGTACATAATACAGAAAGTTTTGTGCGTGATTATAAAAAAGAAGGTGAGGTGTATGCTCGTCGTTTTGGTTCAAGTATCAAAAACAGGGCCTGGTTCCATGAGCAGGTTCTTACGATTGTTGAAGAAAAGTTGGGCACACAACATGCACTTGTTGTACGTTTCAAAGAAGCAATGGAAATATTTCGTCAGGTTTCCGTCGTAAAAGTTCCTTCTATCTTTATGTAGCTTTTTCTATTTCTTTTACAGATTCCTTAGTTGGTTCTTTGGGGTCAAATGGGTAGGAGCTCTCCGTTATAGCGTTAGGTTTAATGTAGAGACTTAAGATAATTGATCCAGCTAAAATAGAGAATGTCACACCGAGGGAAACAACTATTGGCATATGGAAGATATCCATAAAAATCATTTTTGTACCGATGAATCCTAAGATAAGTGCCAGACCATATGAGAGCAGGTGGAATTTTTCATGCAACCCTTCAAGGAGGAAGTACATAGCACGTAGTCCTAAAATCGCGAACACGTTCGAGCTAAGTACAATAAATGGATCAGTAGTCACAGCAAATATTGCAGGTATTGAATCTACTGCAAACAAAATATCCAAAATACCAATCATAATAACGGCAGCCAAAAGAGGTGTAGCTGTTTTTTTACCCTCATGGAGAGTAACAAACTTCTCGCCGTCTATTTGTGGACTGATCTTGAGTCCTTTACGAAGCCATCTCATCGCGGTGCTATTTTCAAGATCAGGTTCTTTTCCTATAGAGTTCCACATTTTGATACCCGTATATACAAGGAAAAAACCGAACACATAGAGAACCCAGTGGAACTCTTCGATAAGCCAAGCACCCACAAGTATCATAATAGTACGTAATACAATCGCAAAAAGTATGCCGAACATAAGAAGACGCTTTCGGTATTCATGCGGAACCTTAAAGTAGGTGAATACAAGAAGGAAAACAAATATATTATCTACTGCAAGTGCTTTTTCAATAAGGTAGCCGGTAATAAACTCAAGCGCCTTATGATTAGCGAGTGCCTGTGTAGCAAGGTTAGTACTGAGCCCACCTGAGTACCACCATAACCATCCAACAAAAAGGAATGAGATTGCAACCCAAATACCAGACCAGATAGTAGCTTCTTTTAAGGAGACACGGTGCGCCCCTTGACGATTCATAGCAAAAAAATCAAATAGGAGTGTAACAAGAACGATTGCACCGAAAATAATCCATAACATTTTTTTAGTGTAACAAGTTAGTAGAGGTTTTCAAAATAACTAGTTACATGGTACTGGAAAAGAGCTCACTTTGTAGTCTTTAGCCATGCCTTTTATCGTGTGTCACAGTAACGTATACTTAGCTTACATATGCAGACATTTGATGAACGGTATAAAAAATTAAATAAAGAACAAAAGCAGGCAGTCGATTATACAGAAGGACCCTTGCTTGTAGTAGCAGGACCAGGAAGTGGAAAGACTGAACTGCTATCGCTTCGTGTCGGGAATATTTTAAAGAAAGGGCACGTATCCCCACATAATATTCTTTGTCTTACTTTTACTGATAATGGGGCTACTAATATGCGTGAACGATTAGCTTCTCTTATTGGTGGAGATGCATATCGTGTTTCTATTTTTACATTTCATGCATTTTGTAATCACATTATTTCTCGTCACCCAGAATACTTTTGGAAGGCGGCACATTTTTCACAAGCAAATGACATTGCTCGAGCTGAGATTTTGCAGGCACTTTTTATGACACTTCCACATGGACATCCACTCGCGAGTTATCATCCTGAGAAAGGATATGTATACTTGCGGGATGTTGCGGACAGAATTAAACATATTAAAAGTTATGGATACACTGCAGAGGAATATCTCACAGTTATACAAGAGCTTCCGAAAGAATATGGATCAATAAATAAAGTATTCTCTTTGTGGCCTGAACGACTGTCTATCAAGAAGACTAACGAGATAGAGCAGATAGCGAGCGACCTTCGGTCGCTCGCTGGCACCACTTCGCTCTATCTCGCCACAACACTCACAAATGCACTCGACGCTGCACTTCTTCTCGGCAAGACCGAGCCACTCGGAGACTGGAAAGCCAAGTTCACCGTTAAAGGAGATGATGGGCTGATTTTAAAAGATTCTTATAATGAAGAAAAAATTATGGCGGTTGGAGAGCTTTATAAGCGATACAGTGAAGAAATGTATAAGCGAGCACTCTATGATTATGACGATATGATTATTGAAGTGGTGCACGCACTTCGTGATCACAACATCTTGCGTAATCTACTTGAAGAACAGTATCAGTATATTCTCGTAGATGAATTCCAAGATACTAACGAAGCGCAGATGTCGCTTGTGAGAGCAATAACTGCGAACCCAATTCATGAAGGACGACCAAATGTGTGTGTGGTAGGGGATGATGATCAGGCTATTTATAAATTCCAAGGGGCAGAAATTTCTCATATCATGCGTTTTAGAGATAGTGCATATAAAGATGTGGTGACTATTGTACTTGATAAAAACTATCGTTCAACACAAAAAATTCTCACACTTGCTCGTACCCTCATCACACAAGGAAAAGGAAGACTAGAAAATAAGTATAAAGATATCAAAAAAGTTCTTACATCAGAAAATAAATCTCTCCCAGAGGGAACAGTGACGATTACACAGACCACATCTGATGTTGCAGAATATGCACACGTTGCACGATCAATACGAAAGGCACTCGATGAAGGAAGTGATGCAAGTGGTATCGCAGTGCTTGCGCGCGGTCACCGTGAACTTCGTACCCTCCTTCCATATCTTGATCGAGAACACATACCATATGAGTACAGTAAGAAGGCAAATGTGTTCGATGAGTCTCATGTGAAGATCTTAGTAGAAGTGTGTGAGTACCTCGCATCTGTACTTACTGAAATGGCGACAGCTGATTATATGCTTCCTCATCTTCTTTCTCATCCATGCTTTTCTCTTAATCGTCAGGCACTCTTTTCTCTTGCAATAGAAGCTAAAGAAAAACATATAAGTTGGACTGAAGTACTTATCACAACTGAGCATCAGGAGATAAGAAAAATAGGTGAGCTTCTCGCGAAGCTTACCATCGAAAGTAGTAACACACCACTTGAACACATCCTTGAGACATTCATGGAAGAAAGTGGCTTCAAAGAATTTTATTTTTCTCGAGACCTTATCACCAAGAGCCCGACAACATATGTTGCATTTCTGGCCTCACTCAAAACATTTATCGAAAGCTTGCGTGTGTGGAAAGAAGGCGAAGTGCTGTTTGTATCTGATGTCGGACCATTTGTACAGATGCATATTGATCATGACATTACGCTCATCAGTGAGTCACCATTTATGAAGCATGAGAACTCCGTACAGCTCATGACTGCCCATGCGTCTAAGGGGCTTGAATTCTCTACGGTGTACCTTATCTCAGCACATGATGCAATGTGGACTAAATCTCCACGAACTAATATCGCACCATTACCTGCTCCACTTCTACCACTCATGCAGCCAGCAGGAGATACCGAAGATGACTTCATACGACTACTCTATGTGGCCATCACTCGTGCCAAGCATACGCTTCACATCAGTAGTCATGATGCACAGGTGAGGTATTTACCAACTGAAGATGTGGCACGTGTTGATAAAAATGATGACGTACCAATCGAAGCCCACGAGAACGCTCTCTCGCTTCACAAGGAAGCTTATAAAGAAGACGAGTGGGTGCTATTGCGGCGACTCGTGAAGAATTATAAGATGCCAGTGACGCATCTTAATAATTTTATTAATATTGGAGAAGGTGGCCCACTTTATTTTATAGAGCAAAATCTTTTGCGATTTCCTCAGCCGATGAATCCCTCAGGTGTCTATGGTTCTGCTATCCACAAAGCAATAGAAGAAATCGTGATGTATCCAAAGTATCACACTGGTGCTATTCCTTCACTTGCTCATATAGTACTTATTTTCAAAAAAGAACTAGCCAGGGGGAGATTGCCAACGTATGAAATTGAAAAACAAAGTGTACGTGGTGAAAAAGTTATTACGAATTTGTATGCTATCACACAAGGAATGTTCAGACATGAAGATCAGGTAGAAGTGGATATGAAAAATGAAGGAGTGATGTTAGGGGAAGCACATATCATCGGAAAGCTCGATTTACTTTCTGTGAAAGATAAGAAGTATGAAGTGGTGGATTTCAAAACTGGTAAAGCTTTTACCTCATGGGATGAAGGGAAGACTGATAATGATAAAGTGAAATTACATAAGTACCGCCAGCAGTTGATCGTATATAAATTATTGCTTGAAAATTCTATTCATTACAAAGATCTGTCAGTTGGGAAGCTTTCTCTGTGGTTCGTAGAAGAAGAAATATTTACTGAGCTTGCGCTTGATGCGAGTGAGGATGAAGTAGCACGAACTCAAAAGCTCATCGAAGCCGTGTACAAAAAAATCATCAACCTTGAAATTACTCCAGACATCAGTAAGTATGGTGAGACGTATAAAGGACTTCTTCAATTTGAGGATGATTTAATTAATGGAATTATCTAATAGGCTTCTTTCCATATTTTGGGATGTGTCATTCCCGCGCAGGCCGTCCACAGGTCCACGCCACTTTTCGGCGGGGCGGGAATCCAGGAACCTAGATTCCCGCCTGCGCGGGAATGACAATACAGTTACTAAAGAATAATTTTCGGAGGTCTTGCTTCCGTATCCTACTTATGACCAAAATTAATGAACGAGGGAGCCATACGACAACCATTGAAGGTGCTAAAGATATTTTAAAAGCATTTAGTAAAATTGGTGTAGAAGTTTCTCCGGGAGTGATTCAGGCGAATGCAAAGTCAAAAGGAAGAAGTGTAAAACTCAAAAAATTAAATAATGAGACGTTTGAGATGGTTGTTGTGGTAAAGAGTAGTAAACAAACATTTAAAGTGTATGGCAATAATCAGAAAGAAATTATTTCTCTACTTGAAACCTTTAAAAAAGATAATTGGAACGTACAAGATGTACTCGATATTTCAAAGTAATTTTAAAGAATCCTGTCTCTGTGACAGGTAGTTTGACAAAAAAGTGATATTTATGTAGTGTATAATCGAGAGTTTTAAGTTAAAAGTCTTATCTTTTTGATAGTACTTTGCAGTTAAAATTAGGTTCAGTGCGTTACTGTTATTTTGAATTGGAGTTAATTATGAAAAAATTCTCAATACTCATCGTAGAAGATGAGGTTTGGGTTCAGGCAAACATGTCCAAAGAGCTGATAAAAACTCTTCCAATCGACACGGGGTTAGATTTCAAGTTTTGTGACAATTTGGTGGAAGCGATTCAACTTATTCAAGTCGAAGTATTTGACTTGATTTCAGTGGATGGAAAATTCCGTGAGGGAGTACCGGGTTCGACCTTCAACCCGAATGCAGGTAACCAACTGATTCAGGCGTTATCCAAAATAAACTTCCCAGGACACGTTGTTTTTTACTCAGGAAATGACTGGCAGGTTGATCAAATGCGATCAGTTCTTGTCAATGGTCGACCAGTAAAAGCTTTCTCAAAGTCATTTGGCTTTGATGAAGACAAATGGGCACAAGAAGTTCTAAAACTTCTTTCTGCTTAGCTCTTTAGCTGAGAAAAGTTTGTTCATTAACAAAAACCCGTTTCGACGGGTTTTTCATTTGCCATCTTCGTATATCTTTATTGTAACCCTAGCCACTAACAACTAGTCACTATATACTAATCTTATATGGCAGACAAATACACAGCGGTGTGGGTATCACATTCTTCGATGGGGGATTTTTTGAAATGCCCGAGGCTCTACTATTTACATAATATGTACAAGTCTCCGAAAACGGGGAACAAGATGTCTATTGTAAGCCCACATATGTCTCTTGGCATCGCGGTCCATAATGTTCTGGAAGGACTTGCTGAATATCCAAGTAACGAGCGTATGGACAGAGATTTACGAGCGAAGTTCGAGGAAGAGTGGGAGAAAGTGACAGGGAAGAAAGGGGGCTTCACGACAGATGATGAGGAAGAGCAATTCAAGATGCGAGGCAAGGAGATGATTAATAACGTAATTAAAGATCCGCGATTTTTAATGAATAAATGTATTAAGCTTAAGCGGGATACCATGCCGTGTAACTTTTATTTAAGTGAAGATCACAATATTATCCTTAATGGTCTTGTGGACTGGATAGAATATATTCCAGAGTCTGATTCTCTTCACATTGTAGATTTCAAAACTGGAAAACATGAGGAGAAAGAAGGATCTCTTCAACTTCCAATTTATCTACTCCTTTGTAACGCACTTCAGAAGCGAAAAGTTACCAAAGCAAGTTATTGGTATCTTGAGAGTGATAAAATGGTAGAAGCCAATTTACCTGACCTTGTGACCGCAGAAAAAGATGTATTAGAAGTCGCAATGAAAGTAAAAGAAGCGAGAAGATTCGCCAAAAAAGATGGAATAGATAAAATTTTTGTATGCAACAATGGTTCATATGATCCAATAACTAAAGAAGGAGGATGTTTCGGATGTCGCCCGTATGAACAGATTTTACACGGAGATGAAAGTATGGAGTATGTAGGAATTGGAGGATTTTCTCAAGACATGTACATTCTGCGCGCTGAATAAGTATTGTGCCTTACTAAGGATAAGGAGTATACTCATTATATTAGTAAAGAATAATTATTTTACATTATTTATATGACAATCTTTGGAAAAATAGTACTTGGAGGACTTCTCCTTGTTGTAGCGGGAGGTGCTCTCTACGGTGTGACTTCATTTGTAAGTAATGACGTTCCAAAACAAGAAGAAGTGGTAATAGTCACAACTACTCCCCAGGTTGTTGTAGCAACTACTACAGCCTCCAGTACCCTTCAAAAGCCAACAGGTAAGAAAATTGCTTTTACAGAACTGATGAAGCAAGGTGGGTCATATAAATGTACTGTGACACAAAATGTAGCCAATATGGCAAGTAACGGTATCGTGTATATTCATAATAATCTTATTAAGGCAAATTTTTCAACAAGTATTCAAGGTCAAACAATTGATTCCAACATGATTTCAAGAGATGGGTATACCTACACATGGACCACTATGATGAAAGGTGTTGGGTATAAGGTTAAGATCGTAGAAAAATCTGATCAGACTCCAAAAGGTGCCGCGTCTACAACATACACATGGAATGGAGAGCAGATCGGTGAGTATGATTGTCAGGCGTTGACGGCAGATGATTCGATATTTGAGTTGCCAAAGGATATCGTATTTTCTTCCCCAAAATAATAATAATGAGTGTATGAACTAAAAAATTTGTAGAATAGAAAGTAAAAATTACTACAACCAGGAAGGCCTTCGGCCTTCCTGGTTGTTTTATAATCTTTAAAGACTATTGTTAAAATGACATAAATTTGTTAGAGTGTCTAGACTATGTCAAACAAAACCTACTTATATGGTAAAAACCCACTCAAAGAAGCCATCATCTTCGGAAAGAAAAATGCTGTTATGCCAGTTAAAGAACTTTTCCTAACTAAAGCTGCGACACAAGATGATTCAGTTATGAGTCTTGTTCAAACAAATAAGCTTGAGTATTCTGTTGTTACTTATTCAGAAATTGAAAGTCATGTAGGTAAAGAGACAGTGCATCAAGGGGTTCTTGCACTCTTAGATGATAAAGTTTTATATACTTCACTTGATGAAGTGCTCACTCGTGTAAGTACAAAAGATCGGCCACTCTTTGTGTTACTTGATGAACTTCAAGACCCACATAATGTGGGGGCAATCATTCGCTCATCTGTTGCGTTCGGTGCAGATGCTATTCTCATGCCTGAACACAATCAGACTCAGATCACAGGAACAGTGATCAAAACTTCGGCTGGGACAAGCTTCGCTATTCCAATTGTAAAAATCGGCAACATCAACACAACACTTCTTAAGTTAAAAGAAAAAGGCTATTGGACATACGCTCTCACAGGAGATGGTGACACATCGCTTCCATCTGTCACTTTCGACACTCCTTCAATCATTGTCATTGGTAGTGAAGGAAGCGGCATCGCCAAAAAAACCCTTGAGCACTGTGATTTTAAACTCTCAATTCCAATCAGCAAAGAGTGTGAATCTTTGAACGCATCAAATGCCGTGGCGGTTACATTGTATGAGTGGAGTAAGCAGCAGCTTAAAACTCTTTAGGGATTTTTATAAATTGCTTTTTTTGCAGGAAATAGTAGTGTGAAGGGGTATTAACCAGTTCTTTGGAGGTGTATGATGTTAGACATAAAAGGTAATTCTACTGATCCGATAGTTGCTCGGCTGAGTAACTTTACTGCTCGATCTTTTGTTTTTGAAGGTGTGTCATGTGTAGGTCTTGAAGGATTTTTACAGTCTCTGAAATGTCAGGACGTATTAGTCCAAAAAGAAATCTGTGCGTTAAAAGGCAAAGATGCAAAAAAACGAGGAGCAGAATACGACACTTGGAAAAATTTGCAAACTTTGTGGTGGGATGGAAAACCATATTCACGATCTAGTCGTGAATACCTTCTGTTAGTCACAAAAGCCTATGACGCAGTGTTCAAACAAGACAAAAGTTTTGCCGAAGATTTGATGAATATTGAATATAAAGAAATATGTCACTCAATAGGTAACCCTGATATGCGTGACACTGTTCTGACGGAAGTTGAGATGATTTATCAGCTCAATCGTTTACGTATTCAAATGCTCTCTTCTATTGACACATGATATTGTACGATGTCTTCTGGCCGCAAGCATTACTTGCGGCTTTTTCTGTTAAATATTTAGTAATAAGTTTCTATTTTTGTAAATAAATGCAACTTGTTTAATAAGTGGTAGAATAGACTCATGTTAAAGCGCTTCTTGCAAAAATTTTCCAACGACATTGGTATTGACCTTGGTACTGCCAATACGCTTGTGTATGTTCGTGGTCGAGGTATTGTCATCAATGAGCCATCGGTTGTCGCGCTCAATACAAAAACTAATCGTGTAGTTGCGGTCGGTATTGAAGCAAAAAATATGATGGGAAGAACCCCATCACACATTCGTATCGTGCGACCACTTGTTGATGGAGTGATATCAGATTATGAAGTGACAGAAGAGATGTTGAGCTATTTAATCAACAAAGCGAATGATATGGATCGAAAAATATTTCGACCACGCGTGGTGATCGGTATTCCAGTGGGTATCACTAATGTTGAAATGCGTGCTGTGTATGATGCTGCTAAGTCAGCTGGAGCAAGTAGTGTGTATATTGTGGAGGAGCCGATGGCGGCAGCCATCGGCGTACATCTTCCTATTCATGAACCAGTAGGGAGTATGATTGTTGATATCGGTGGAGGCACAACTGATATTGCTGTCATCGCGTTATCTGGAGTTGTTCGTGCCAAGAGTCTTAAAGTTGCGGGAGACAAATTAACTGAAGATATCATCACCTATATGCGTGATGAGTTCAAGATGTTAATTGGAGAAAAAACAGGAGAACATATTAAAATGATGATAGGGTCTGCCCTTCCTGATGAAGAAGGGCAGGAATTAAGTATCAAAGGAAGAGACTTAGTGACAGGTCTTCCACGAGAAGCAGTCGTCACAGATGTTGATATCCGTGAGGCGATGTATGCGTCCATCACGCAACTAGTTGACGTCATCCGAGAAGTACTCGAAACAACCCCACCAGAAGTCCTCGCTGATATTATGCAAAAAGGGATAACTCTTGCAGGTGGAGGAGCACTTATTCGTAATCTTCCTCAGTTACTTGAAATGCAATTGAAAGTTCCAGTAACTGTGGCAGATGATCCTCTAACTGCGGTTGCCCGAGGTACAGGAGTTATTTTGGAAAATATTGCACGTTATAAAGATATTCTAGTAGAAAATACCGATGACATATCTTTCAGGTAAAACACAAAAAAGAAGAGATTATAGAAGATATGCATTTTTTGTAGTCATATTTTTAAGTATTGTTATTTTTTGGCCATCAGTTAAAAAATTTTCATACAAAATTCTTGAGCCAGTTTTAATTCGGTATGGAGTTACAAAGCAATCGTTTGCAGTTTTTCCAGAATTTCTTAGTACATACATAACCTCACATAAAACTCTCGCCTTAAAAAATAAAGAATTAACACTTGAAGTTGAGCGTCTTACGAGTGCTCTTGCAGAAAAAGATGCATATCTTCGTGAGATATCACCTGGTGCTGTTTTCCTAAATGAAAACACACCTATTGTAATGTATCCTCTTCTGCAAGATGTTACACGATTGTATTCAACAATACTTTTTTCAAAAGGCTTTAAGGATGGTGTCACGACTGAATCTATAGTTTATTTGAAAGGAAATCAAGCAGTATGTAAAATAAAAGAAGTCTACACCTCTTCATCACTATGTTTATTATTAACATCTGCTGATACTACAACTGAAGGTGTTACATCTTCCTCTACTGTTAATCTTTCTCTTACTGGAAGAGGTGGGTATTATGTAGCAAATATTCTGAGGGACACCCCAGTCCTTAAAGGAGAATTAGTATATATGAAAAGTAATCCAAAAATAACTTTAGGTACAGTACGAGAAGTTTCTCATAATAATCAAGATACGTCATGGCATGTTTTTATTGAAGGAGCATATAATCCGCTTACTTCTTCTATCTTTTATGTACAACCATAAAAAACCTTTTTTAAGTAAGCCTTTTTTGCTAGTTATTGTTGTTATCGTTGCATTTATTTTTGATGTTATTTTTAGCATGTCAAGATTTCCAATCCTCACATCTATTGTTTGTGGTATAGTAATTCTATATGAATTTATTTCGCCATTTATCTACAAAGCGCGCTAAGTACAACTCGTCTCACGAAATAAATCCCGAAGATGTATTCCTCGATTCTCAAAATCTTTCTGAATTAAATATCAATCAAATGGAAGGACAGTTAGAGAGCCCACTTGGAAAACATATTTTTTATATTGCGGCTATTTTTTCACTTGTAATTCTCACAGGGTTTACCTACCGATTATTTGCAATGCAGGTATCACACGTTGATGAGTATATAGAAAAAGCTGACAGTAATCATCTTAAAAAATTACCACTCTTTGCACTTCGTGGAACTATTTCTGACAGAAATGGTGAACTTCTCGCTTGGAATTCTTTATACAGCAGTAGTGCAACAACAACTCCAGAAGAAAAAGAAAAATTAAAATCTCAAGATAGAATTCCAAAACGGGTGTATACAGACGTAGAGGGGTTTTCCCATTTGTTAGGTTATGTGAGCTACCCAAAGTATGATCAATCTGGTATTTTTTGGCAAGATGAATACCTTGGAAAAGATGGAATTGAAAAACAGTATCAACAAGACCTTGCTGGAGTAAAAGGGGAGCGAATAATTGAAGTAACAGCAAGACATGAAATCGAAGCACAGAATGTAGTCATCTATCCAAGTCATGGGAAGAATCTTACTCTTACCATTGATAAAAAAGTACAGGCAAAATTATATGAGAGTATGAAATCTCTTGCCAAAAAAGCCTCGTTCACAGGCGGTGCTGGGATAATTATGAATGTAAAAACTGGCGAGATCTTAGCTCTTACGAGTTATCCAGAATATGATAATAACTTGATAACAAATGCAGCAACACAAGAAGAAAAGAAAAGTGTAGCGGATGATCTTCTGGATAAACGAAGGATGTTTTTGAACCGTGCAGTGAGCGGTCTCTTTACACCAGGGTCAACTGTAAAACCGTTTTTTGCTTATGCTGCACTTGCAGAAGACATCATTACTCCTGAAAAAAGTATTTATAGTAGTGGACAACTTGTGATTAAAAATAAATATGATGGGCCAGATACTGTTTTTAAAGATTGGAAAGCTCACGGGTATATTGATATGCGGAGTGCACTTGCGGAGTCATCGGACGAGTATTTTTACCAAATTGGAGGTGGCTACAAAGATCAAAAAGGGTTAGGGATAGCACGATTAGATACCTATGCGCGGATGTTTGGTTTTGCAAGTACAACGGGGATAGATCTGCCTGGTGAAGAATATGGTGTTATCCCAACACCAGAGTGGAAGAAAAAAGTTTTTGGAGAAGATTGGTTACTTGGGAATACCTACCACTCTTCCATTGGTCAGTATGGTTTTCAAGTGACACCACTTGAACTTATTCGTGCAGTTGCAGCAATTGCAAATGGAGGATATCTCGTGACTCCTCACGTGGCACTTTTTTCTCAAACTTCTTCTACATCACTAGACCTCAACCAGAGTCAATTGAAAGTTATTCAAGAAGGAATGCACATGGTGGTGCATGGCGAGAAAGGTACTGGTAAAGCACTTGATATACGAGATGTAGATGTTGCTGCAAAATCAGGAACTGCAGAGCTTGGGGTTAGTAAGCAGTTAGTGAACTCGTGGATAAGTGGCTATTTTCCATACGAGAATCCAAAGTATGCCTTTGTGATAATAATGGAGAAGGGGGATAGGCATAATCCGTTTGGTGCCGTATTCGCGGCTAGGGAAACTATTGAGTATATGCGTGATTACACTTCATATACTAAATAGTTGTGTGCCATATAAACACCGAGGCATTATGCAGCGAACTCCTCGCTGTTTTCTGAAAAATACTCATCACTGTACATTTGAGTACACCTCTTCTTATTTTTCAGAAAACAACTTCGGATTTCATCTGCCTACTGCCCCGGCTGACGTTGTATGACATTTGTATAATTCAAATATGGAAGAAAAATATGGAAGAAAAGAAAAAAGCCGCACGTTGTGCGGCTTTCATTTTATTGATCGCGAGTATGAAGTTACTACTTCAAATTTTTGATCATGTTCGTAACATTTTCAGACGAGCTGAAATTAGAGAATCCACCATTACCACTAGAACTAATTCCAACAAAGCTACCAGCTTTATCAAAAACAGGCCCTCCAGAAAATCCTGGAGCGTTACCACTGTGAACAATGATCCACTTTACGGAAGTTGTAGTGACTTGATCCCATCTTTCTCCGCCTCTGCGAGAGGCTGTTACGACTGCCATTACTTTTCCTTCCCAATCGAGAGTAACTTCCGCGCTCATCATCGGGAAATACTTATTTACTGACCCTGGAGGAAAATTTAAGACAGGGTAAGAGTCACATAGTAAGCAGAAGCAACAAGAGTGTCACCTTTTTTTGGAGTACTGAAACGAGGAGCCTTTAATCCTTTCAGGTTATCAACTCTGAAAATTGCAACATCAGCTTCAGCGGAGTGGTCCACTAATTGTGCGTCCATTCCACCAACAGAAAACATACCTTTTTCCTTGAGAGTTAACCGAGAATTCGGGACACAATGCCAAGCGGTCGCAACAAGTTTCTTCTTTTCATCAACCACGACCCCTCCACACATAGTCATTGTTTGAGGTGCGGTATCAAAAGTATCGGTACGCAACTGAATAGAGACATACGACGGATGAACACCGGGTGGCTGTTGTGCGAAAGCAGAGACAGCCACCATGATGAGTAACGAAAAGAATACTAAAACAATTTTTCGGATCACATTGATCTCCTGGTTGAAGTTAACAAAAAACACCAATTACATTATAATATAAATATTAGAATTGTCAATATAACGACACAACTGTCTTTGTGGTATAATACATACCACTATATTTATGGAATATTTAACACTCGAAAAGAAAACATTATTAGAAGATGAGCTTCATCAACTCATTTCTGTACGTCGTAAGGAGATTGCAGATGCACTCGAATATGCAAAATCTCTCGGTGACCTTTCAGAAAATGCAGAATATCATCAGGCTCGTGAAGACCAAGCTAACTGTGAAGATCGTATCATTCATATTGAACAAATTCTTAAAAATGCTGTGATTATGGAAACTCATGCAACAGGCGTGGTAAGTGTTGGTTCTACGGTAACCATTACTAAGAAAGGATCAAAAGAAGAAAAGACATATGCTATCGTTGGAAGCGAAGAAGCTGATTCTATTTCTGGAAAAATTTCTAATGAATCTCCACTTGGTGAAGCGCTTTTAGGAAAGAAGAAGGGTGATAAAGTAACTGTTCATGCTCCAAAAGGAGATGTGGAGTACACCATTGTGGCAACCGTGTAGAAGAGTAGACATCAGACAAACAGATAACAGACTTAGAATCAGCTACCTCTATAAGGTAGCTGATTCTTTAATGCGTCTGTTTATCGACTAAAGTTTATTCATTTGCTATGCTATAACTTATGTACAGTATG
>JAYUCW010000002.1:0-6683 GCA_043740125.1 Minisyncoccota bacterium | reverse complement strand
ACGAGTATTATCAGGAGATGAAGAGAAGATGAAACAACTACTTGGATATGAGTGGATTAAGGAGCAAATCAGAAGAGGTTAGTTGGGGATGGTATAAGTTAGAGATGGTATAAGTATCCTGGAACGTGAAAAACTTCAAGAATTACTGGTGAGATTTTTTCTGAGTTCTTGTTTAAATACTTTTGCTATTAAAGCTCTTTTGAGCGGGCGAGGGCACCGTAGAGACCTCCAAAGTCTTGTAGTGTGCCGCGAATAAATATCGGCGTTGTCTCGTACATTGTAAGTAATGCCTTTGCTTCTTTTTCTATAATTTCAATATGTAGATCATTCATCACAGGGCCACCGTAGACGATGATAGAAGGGGACCAGTACATGACTGTGTTGGCACCGAATACTCCCGCATAGTGATTAATCTTTTCCCAGAGTGCGACGTCGTGTACTTCATGGGATGGCTTACCGAATTTTCTTTCGAGAGCTCCACCACTAATAAGACTCTCCACGTCATAATGTTGGTCGATGATGGTGTGTCCAATTTCGAAACCAAATGTACTGCGATCAATCTTCCCGTCTACAATACGCACACCACCAACTCCAGTACTAATGGTCACATATGCAACTATGGCGTGACCTTTCCCTGCACCGTACATTGCCTCACCTAGCCCAACAAGCGCTGCATCATTCTCTAGGATTACATCACAGGAGAATACTTCTCCTAAAGCCTCACGTAGTGGGATATTTACCCAAAGAGGAAGGTTAGGAGTTTTCTTAATATATCCATCATGAGTAAAGGTGCCTGGTACACCTGCGATAACACCAGATATTTTTCTTCCATTATGAAATGGTTTCGTTGCTTCTATAAGTGCAGCAGTCCATTCTCCAAAGTCCTGCGGGGTTTCGAAGATAACAGGCGGAAGAAATGCCTCACGATGTTCAGTTAATGTGACACGTGTTTTTGTTCCTCCGATGTCGATAAGTATATACATATAATTATGCGGTTAATCGCTTTTTAAATTCTGCGATAAAAGGGGTCGCATACGGGTCAACATTTTTAGCAATAGCCATGTACGTCGCCATATAATATCCCGTGAGCGTGAGTTCAAAGATTTTGAGAATATCTGTGTGGTCAGTACGCAGGGTTGTTAGAGTAAATCCTTTTTCTTGATACATAGATTCCATAATAGTAAATCGCTTAAGAATCCGTACATGATCAAATGCTGAAGTGAGTAAGAGGAATGCGAAGTGTTCAGAAGAAGTATGTGTGTCATCAGTAACAAAACTTTGTAGCTCGTTATGATTTGCTTCTGGAATGATATTTACAAATGAGGGTACCTTTGCACCTTCGTTAATCGCTGCTTTGATGAGATAGGCTACAGGGTAGAGATTTGTAGAAGCGTAGATAACAGGGAACTTCCCATTATATTTTTCGGCAAGCTCTTTGCCGTCTCTGTCCACTTTTTCAAAATCAAGAAGATCTATTTTTTCTTTAAGTATTTGTATTTTTTCTTCTTTGTTAAGCAGTGTGAGAAGTCCTACCATTTGGTGTCCAATAGAAAAACGTGGTTCAAGGGATGATTCTGGAAGAATAATATACGCTCCACCAGTATCTTCTGCATTTTTTATGAGAGTTCCTCCAAGACTAAGTACTGCCATGTTCGCGCCAATTTTTTTACCTTGTTCGAAGGTATCAAGTGCTTCTTCGGTATTCCCCGAGTATGAGTTGATAATAAGAAGGGTAGTTTCTTTGTCAAAGAGAGGTGGTAGCCCATAAGAGTTATGAAGTGAAAGTGGTAGTTCTGGAAAAAGAAGCTTAAGAAGTGATACGCTAATAGCAGATCCTCCCATGCCACACACAATAGCGCGTGTGTACTCCGTGAGCGTTTCTTTATTCTTGACTTCAGGAACGAAGTTGAACTGTTCTTTAAAGTGGATAAGTGGTGAAGAAGAAGGTTCCATATATTGTGTAATTAGTGTGAGTCAACGCTACATGCTCCGATACGAAGTAATGCATCATGATAGAGCATGATAGTGCGCACGTATTCTGCATGACTCCATGTAAGAGGTGTAGCTGATAGTTGTTCGCCAGAAAATGGATGAAGCTGCTCTGAAAGTACACCTGAAAGTGGAGAGTGTCTCACACTCCATGTTAACCAGTGTGTTACTATCTCTAAGTCTTCAGCTTTCTTTGCAATCTGTGCATAATACTGTGCAAGCCATAGCGTAGTGATATACCAAGGGTTAGGTACTCCCTCTACTTGCATATAATATCTGTCCCCAACATATCTCGGTACCCCATCGATACCAGTATGGAGGCGTAGTTTTTCTTCGATGGTTTGTATAGATTCTGTGACGCGTGGATCAGTCACATCAAGTACACCGTAGGTGTAGATGCCATAAATACTCGACATATCGATAGTTGTATCATAGATCACCTCACCATTTTTAGTATTAAGGAGCTTGATGAACATCTTTAATTCTTTATCATAGAGATACGTAAGTATTGCTTCTTTCATTTTTTCGGCAGTATTTCTGAACAATTTTTCATCATTTTCTTTTTCAAATAGTTTGGCAAACTTCGCCCCAGCAATGAGTCCTGCGTAGGTGGCTGCTGAGGTAAATGTAGAGACACCATGTTTTTCTTCCCATAGATCATAGCTTGGACGTGGAAGTCCTGTTGTAGGGTCGGTGAAGTCTGTAAGGAATGTTGCCATGCGCTTGATAACATCATTATAGTGTCCTTCGATAAACTCTATGTCTTTTGTCTTCTCATAGTATTCATAAAGCGCAACAAGAACAAGAGCAGTCTCGTCTTCTTGTATTGGTAAAATAGGCTCACCATCTTTTACAAAAGGATGCCATGAACTACCAAGTGAGCGATCCGCTCTATATTTATGCATCAGGTAGCCATCTGGTTCTATCACATCGTTACAGAACTTAAAGAAATGTTTTGATATATTGTATTCACCAACTTTAAGGAGTGCCATGACCGTCATAGCACCATCACGTGGCCACATATAGCTATAGGTGTCACGACCGTGTTGTAGCATGTCTGAGTCACCTGAGGCGATGATCGCACCACGGTTATCTATATTCCCACGGATGTAGAAAAGTGACTTTCGGAAAAGCTCGAGAAGTTTCGGATCTGTATTATTACATACAAGATATTCTTGCCGAGTAAGCCATGCCTTCCAGAATTTACTCGTACTTTCAATAAGCTGACTTGGGCTTCTATATTTTATGTAGTCATGGAGCTCGTATACATCTTTTTTGGTCTCACCAACGGTTACCCAGTAGTAAGCTTTTTTGGTTTCACCTTTATGAATGCTAAGTGATAGAGATAGTGTTGAGTCTACATGTCCGTGTTCTATTGGATTCTTAGAAAGAACCCCATCCTCTGCATCTTTCCAGGTACCTTCTTTTCCTTCGATACCATAAAGACCAACACTAAAATCATTAAAAGGAATATCACTTGCTTCTCCATACACCAAAAACATTCTCCGTCCTTCGTAGTGGATGAGCGCATTTTTTACAGGGTCATAATATGCAGTGTCACCTTGTGAGGTTTCATAAATTGAAAATATTTGATGAAAGAATAGTTTAACTTCCTCAGTGTGATCACTTACGCTTGTCACTTCTACTTCACGCAGGAAAATATTTTTTTCATTATAGACAACATTTGTTATGTTGATTGTGAGGCCTGTATGTTTATTAGTACACTTCATGAGTCCAATAAAAGTATCCTGTTGTAAGTTAATCTCTATATCCCAATTTCCATCATCAAGCCATGAGAGTGTATGCTGATACCACACACCAATGCGATGTGCTTCCCCTCGAACGTGGTTCTCTACTCCAACGTATGGAAAGAAGAAATCACTCACAAAGCCATGCGCATTTAATCCGACAAAAATATTTCCATTAGCTAAGATGATTGATTTTGCCATATAGTATTATGCTATTTTTGCACGCAACTTAAGATCAGTGAGAGCATTAGTGAAAGAAATGAATGCTTCATAAGGTGAGTCATATGGTGAGAAGTACTTATGAACATCACCGTCTGCTGACCACTTGGTGCACATGTAATACACATGATCAGATGTCTGAAGCTTTCGCCAGTCGTCGATAAGCACTTTATCTTTACTTGCGAGTACTTGTGCTTCGATACGATAGAGCTCAGTAAGAGATGATTGCTGCATACTATTACCAGTCCATGCGGTTAAGTCACGCTCGGTATCAGCCCACGTCACAATGTGCGGCATATCTACAACATCTTTCGCATTGTATGCTTTACAAGTTTCTGAGAGGGTTTTGAATCCATTATCTTTATTTTTTAAAATTTCTTTAGGCATGTGCTTTAAGAAGTCAAAAATACCAGTACTTTCCCATTGATGTTCGCCAAAAGTCTCATAGTCCATAAAAAGGTTAACTGTTTCTCCTCCACCATTTACTGCGTTGATCCAATGTGCGAACTTGTCTGCAGTGAGCGGCCATTCAGACCATTCTTTATTACTAAAACGAAAGGCAATATCATCTGACATGCGATAGTTTTTAAGGAGTAATTTTATTTTTTTGGTTTCTGGTGGTTGATAAACAAAGTTAGCTGATCTCCATCCAAGGATAGGGTCCCAACCCTCCGCAATGATACCTTTGTAGCCTGCATTCTCAGCCCAAGAAGCTAAGTCATTACGATAGGCGAGTTCAGTATTTGAAAATACTTTTGGTGTCACACCAAAGAGACGCTTCAAAGTTTTGTTTTGTAGTTTTACCTGAGCTTCAAATTCTGAGAGTGAGTAATAAAATGCAAGTGAGTGATAGTACGTTTCGCCAAGAACTTCTACACGACCAGTAGCAACAAGTTTTTTAAAAGTCTCAAGTGTGGCAGGGGCATGCTTTTCAAGTTGTTCAAGAAGGACTCCAGATAAAGAGATACTGAAGGTGAATTCTGGGTGCTTCTTCAAAAGTTCAAGCAAGATTTTATTTGTCGGCTTGTAAGATTTTTCACAAATCTTTTTAAGAATTTTTATATTATTAGTATTTTTTTCACTCGTATCATTAAAATATTCGTGGTCATATCCAACATCAAAAGCACGATAGTGCTTGATACGAAATGGTTGATGGGTTTTGAGGTAAAGTGCGATTGATGGCATATATATTTTGCTTTTAAGCGAGGGTTTGATAAAGAGTTTTCATTTTTAGTGCTGCCTTACCCCACGTGATCTCTTTGACCTGCGTAAGGCCTTCTTTTTGCAGTGTGTCCCTTAGGACTTTATTTTTAATAACTGCGAGGATATTGTTTGCTATTTCGTCGGTATCCCAAAAGTCTACCTTAAGAGCGTGAGTAATCACTTCTGCAACGCCGGATTGTTTAGAAACAATAACAGGAGTGCCGTTACTCATGCTTTCAAGGGGAATAATGCCAAATGGCTCAGACACGCTTGGCATGACGACGATATCAGCAAGATTAAAGAGACTTGCTTGTTCTTCGAGTGCATAGTATCCAGTAAATAAAAAATGATCACTAATACCTAACTGTGCAGTGAGGGAAATAATTTGTTGTTCCATATCACCTGATCCTGCTACAATAAAGTATACACCTTTCTCGTACTCTAACACCTTCTTGGCAGCATAGACGAAGTAGTCAACTCCTTTTTGTATCGTGATACGACCAGCAAAGAGTACTACTTTTTTACCATCTTCTTTTAGGCGCATCAATGAAGAAAATCGAACGCTTTCATGCAGAAGTGAAGGAGTATTACCGTTGTGGATGACAGTTATCTTGCTCGCATCTATTCCGTAATGATTCACAATAGTATTTTTGGTAAGTTCACTCACAGCAATTATTTTGTCTGCAGCGTGCATGCCTTCTCGTTCACGGTCATAGACGTTCTGGTTGACAGTAGTACCTCCAGAGCGGTCAAATTCTGTTGCATGGATGTGAACAACAAATGGTTTATTAGTTATTTTTTTCGCTGCAATTCCTGCCTTGAAACATAACCAGTCATGAGCATGAATAATATCATATGAATTAAGTTCGTCTTTTGAAAGTGTTGTAACAAGTGAACCATAGTAGTCGACTTGCTCAAAGAGTGTCCGGGGAATCATTGTGCCTCCTGCTTGTATAAAATTTTTGAGCCGCTTTTCGTATTCGATGGAAGTTATGTAAGGGTTTTGAAGTTCACGAGCGAGAATTTCAAGATGTGTCGCAACAGGTGCTTGTTTCAAGTACTTATCAGCAAATAAAATTGGAACCTTTACTTCATGTAAGGGGAGAGTTTTTGGTAACATAAAACACACATGAACATCATTATCGATAAGTGCATGAGCTATGCCTTTACAAGCAACGCCTAATCCACCACTATGGTGTGGAGGGTATTCCCATCCGAACATGAGAACTTTTTTGGCCAGCATTATAACACCGAGTATAACGCCTAAATGCCTTTGTTTAAAAGGTATAACTTTATGTTCCTAACGTTAATTTTCAAGGAAAAGAAAGGCTTTTATGTAAGATTTAAAAGAAAAATTTTTATCTTATTTAATAAGGGTACAAAACGTCAAATTTTGCCTTAAAATCAGCCACTTTAGCTGTCATAGTGCCGTTTTTACAGGCAGCAACCAAATCTTGTGCAAAAAGAGTTAGTTCAGGTTGGTTAGGAAGAATAACGTTTGCTTTATTAGTTACAAGAAGAAGA
>JAYUCW010000001.1:0-1031 GCA_043740125.1 Minisyncoccota bacterium | reverse complement strand
CTTTGCTACGGTTGATACTGTTCCTAGTGTACAGAGGTTAGTGGAAGGAGCGGTGAGGAAGGATTGATTGTTGGATGTTCCACAGGTGCCGTTTAGTTGGGAGGTAGGAGGAGTATTTATTACTACTGGACACACGAAAGCACACCCAGGAGATGTTCTTCCTACGGTTGTTCCATTAGGGCAGGTGTATACATCTGTGGTGCAGGCAATGGTTGGACTATCTCCTTTAGGATTCTGCATGAAAGATACTTGTACGAAAGAGGAAGAGACTACTTCTTGTGGGGCTTTTCCTGTATAGGTAGCAGTAATGGTACATCCATAGTAGGAGCTTCCTAGAGTACGGGTGTTGCTTCCTCTTATGTGGTTACCAGAAGCTGATATCCCTACCCATGGTTGCCATGTAGATTCTCCTAGACCAGCTAATTGACAAGCAGTACCAGAGATAGAGTAGGAAGCAGAGAGAGAAGAGAGAGAAGATGATTCCCATGACCAGGTACGTGGGGAGAGTGGGTCTACGTTAGTAATAGTTCCTCCTGCTTGAGCGGTGAGAGTACCTCCGTTTGATGCCTTGCCTGTAAAAGAAAGAGTTGCTGCTGGTATACCTCCTGTTACCTGGGTACAGGTAAGAGATGCTATCTTTCCTCTTGTAAGAGGGCCAGCTATACCACTTGTTGTAATACCATTATCACCTTGAAATGCTTTAGTAGCTGCTAAGGTTGCTCTTCCAAAGTATCCTGTAGGATTAAGCTTTAGGTATCCTTTATCGTAGAGGAAGAATTGGAGGGTGGAGACTTGTCCTTGTGTGCGAGAATCTCTTGAACCTAAGCTCATGCTTGTGGTAAGTGATGTACAGGAAGAGATACCACTTGTAGTATTTTCTGTAGTGACGGCATACGCTATAGAGGAGAGGAGAAATGAAGAACCCACTAGGAAAGAAACGACAGTAAGTTTTTTCATGATTGATAGATACACTATATGAATATAGAGGAAGTATACCAGAGGAAGGGGGAAGTGGGTGGGGTTATCCACTT